>JBILGV010000112.1:0-14701 GCA_044350865.1 Pseudanabaena sp.
CTCCCAATGGCTTTCCATCCACATGATAATAATCCTTAACCAAATTCACAATCCAAGGATCAGTATTCATCGACTCATAGGAATAAGGCGGATTGCCCAAAATCACCATTACAGGCGTATCTTGCTTCACCCCTTTCGCCGCCTCTGCCTCATCACGAATGCGATTCATAAAACCATTCGCCGCAGGAATTTGAAAACCTTCCTGTAAAGTATTCGTCAAATAAATCCGCAAACGCTCCTCAGAGCTAAAATCATAACCCAACTCCTGAAGCTGTAACCCCAACTTCATGTGGGCAACCGTATAAGGAGCCATCAGCAACTCAAACCCAAACAAACGCGGCAACAAATGCTGACTCACATAACCCGACCACATCCCCTTCTGATTCTTGAAACCCTCATAAATATGCTCAATCACCCGATGCATAAATGTCCCCGTCCCCACCGCAGGATCAAGGATTAGCACCTTGTGCATAAGATTCCCCTCACCACCCTTATCAAGTGAAGCTTTATCCTCCGTGACCTTTCCCTTACCAAGGGAATGCTCTACCTCTTTCCCCCACTTATTAAGGGGGGCTAGGGGGGATCGAATCTTCGTACTATCCGCCAACCCCTTCTTAATCCCAAACTTCTCCTTGAGAATATAATCCACACTCCGCACAATATAACCAACCACAGGCTCAGGCGTATAGTAAACCCCGCGTGACTCGCGCATCTTTGGATCATATTCCGCCAAGAAAGTCTCATAAAAATGCACCACAGGATCTTCACGGCGATCGCGCTTACCAAAATCGCTCAAAATTGCCGACATATCAGTTTGCTGCAAAATAGTCGCCAAAGTATCCACCGCCCAAGTAATGCGATCATCCAGTTCCGAACCCGCAATCTGATTAAAAATACCCCGCAAAAATGGATTTGTTTTTGGCAAACGAAACCCCGCCGTTTCCCGCGAAAAAGTACTCACTTGATCCGTATTACAACGTGCCGCAAACAAACCATAGCAAATCGTCTGAGCATACATATCCGCAAACTGCTCACCCGTCAAATCGCGAATCAACACCGCACGAAAAGACTCTAACTGTTGTCGCAACATCCCACCGCGATCGCTATCATTCAAAGCCGTATTAATAGCATCCCTAATCAACTGTGCCAAAGCCGCCATCCTTTTTGCTAAAGCTTTAGGAGTCGTTACTTGCACAACCTTAGTTAAAAGAAACTGTCGCAATAATTGATCGACCTGCACAATTCCATCAACATCAGCCTTAATCTTTTTCTGCTTATCAAAAGTTGCTACAGAAGCCGCCAGCCGTAACTCTCCAGCCACATACCACCGAAATTCCAGATGATCCGTTAAAATCAAATTCCCCAAGGCATTGAAATAACGCTGCATTTGGTTCTTCTTTTCCAAACTCTTTAGCGAAATCCCAATATCCTTAGCCTCAAGATGTCCAATTTCTAAAGCCCCCTGTCCAATCCAAAAATCTGGCGCACCACAAGCAATCCGTTTCGGCTCATTCACCGCCAAAATGTCATTACCAAAAGACTCAAGCAACTTTTTCAGAGCAGGACGATAAGTATGCTCCGTAGCATTGCCTTTTTGATAAATCTGTGTAACTTCTTGCAAATAAGCTTGAATTTGATTAGTCATCGTCTTTTTAGATTGGCTATTTTCAGGATACCAGATAAGCTAAAATCTAGTCTAGAACCAGTAACCATCGACCTGACGTGTTTGAAAAAATCCGATTCCAAGCCAACCAAATTTGGCGACATCAAGTAGTCGCGCTCCTTGCTAATCTTAAAGTCGCGATCGCTATTTTACTGCTCATCGCCCTATTTAGCATCCTCGGCACAGTCATCGAGCAAGGACAAACCCTTGATTTTTATCGCGAAAATTATCCCGAACATCCCGCCCTGTTTGGATTTTTGTCTTATCAAGTGATTTTGGCGATCGGATTGGAACATGTCTATGGTAGCTGGTGGTTTCTCACCCTCTTGATTTTGTTCGGCACGAGTCTCACCGCCTGTACTTTCAATCGGCAACTACCAATTCTCAAAGCTTCCAAACGATGGTTTTATTACACCAAGCCCCAGAGTTTTGCCAAGCTTCCCCTCGCCACGGAAATTGTTGGCGGCAATCTCAATCAACTTGCCCAATCTCTGCAAAGCAAAAATTACAAGGTTTACCAAGCCGACGATCGCCTTTATGCTCGCAAAGGTTTAATTGGCAGAATTGGACCAATTGTTGTCCATGCCAGTATGTTGATTATTTTAATTGGTTCGATTTGGGGTTCACTCACAGGTTTTATTGCACAGGAAATGGTTCCCAGTGGCGATACATTTCAAGTTAAAAATATTACTGAAGCAGGAGCTTGGTCAGCATCACAAGTTCCAAAAGATTGGTCGGTGCGGGTGAATCGCTTTTGGATTGATTACACACCCAAGGGAAGTATCGATCAGTTCTATTCTGACTTATCCGTTCTCGACAAAGATGGGAAGGAGGTTGATCGCCAAACTATCCATGTGAATAAACCTTTGAAATATAAAGGAGTCACTTTCTATCAAGCAAATTGGGATATTCATGCGGTGCGCTTTACCCTGAACAATAGCCCCGTTCTGCAATTACCCGTCAATAAATTGGAATCCCAATCTGGCGGTCGTCAGGTCTGGGGAACATGGATTCCCACTAAGCCCGATCTCAGTGCGGGTGTAACTTTAATTACCCCTGATTTACAAGGGACTTTCTTGATTTATGACGAGCAAGGAAATTTATTAACTACAGTTCGGACTAATGGCAAAGCCGAAATCAATGGCGTGACATTTACGTTAAAAGAAGCGATCGGTAGCACAGGCTTACAAATTAAAGCAGACCCTGGAATTCCAATGGTTTATACAGGATTTGGGCTATTGATGTTAGGGGTAATCATGAGCTATATCAGTCATTCACAGGTATGGGCTTTACAGGTTGGCGATCGCCTTTATGTTGGTGGCAAAACCAATCGCGCTCAGGTCAGTTTTGAGGCAGAATTAATTGATGTTACCAATGTGATTGATAATCAGGCGATCGCCGCGATCGCATAACTTTACATAACCATGTATAAAAACTCACTAGATTTCCCCTTTACCGCTAATCTAGAAGCGAATTGGCAGACCGTCCGCCGCGAACTTGAACAACTTAGCGATCGCAGTTTTGTGGAATGGCCAGAAAAGCACCTTTATAAAGACGGCTGGGACATATTTGGTTTATACGCCTTTGGCATGAAACTGGATAAGAACTGCCAACTTTGTCCTGAAACCACAAAACTAGTCGAACAAATTCCCCATCTCGTCACCGCAGGTTTTTCTTCGCTGAAGGTCGGGACGCATATTAAGCCCCACACTGGTTATCCCGATGGAGTTTTGCGCTGTCATTTGGGATTGATTGGCTGTGATGGTTGCGCTTTGAGGGTGGGCGATGAAACGCGAGGTTGGCAAGAGGGCAAGACATTAGTATTTGACGACACCACCGAACATGAAGCATGGAATCGTGGTTCTCAAACTCGTATCGTTCTACTTCTAGATTTTAAATATCCTGTCGAAGTGGATAATGCTAGTAATTTAGAAGATAAGAGCATTATGGAATTACTCAAGGGAGCATTGCCTTTCTTTAGGAAAAAGTCCTAAGTAGCTGGTTGCGATTAAATATGAAATGTTTGTGGAATTGGCATCTTGCCCGTCAACAGGCTAGAAGCCTGTTCCACTATCTAACAATTAATTAGTTATGCCTACCTACTTAATGATTCGAGTAGCTCGATAATAGCAGCATAATCAGAATCTCTCTCTTTATGATTCCCTTCATATTTTCCAGTTCTGGCATAGTCCAAAGCATCATCAAATTCATCATCATGGGTACGTTGAAAGGGATTAGCTCCCTCGGCTAATAATTTCTGGACAACCCTTAAGTATCCTGCATAGGCGGCACTGGCAATAGGAGTAGATCCTGATTTCCATCGGTCTCCACAAAAAGAAAATCGGATGAAAATTAGCAATATTACAAATCGCGGCGATCGCTAGATCCACCTCTTGCAATGTTAACCCTAGATCATTACTAGCATTTTTTAATATCTCCCACTAAAAACTTAGCCACTCAAAAATCTGCGTAACCGTTAAACTTAAATCAATTCCACTGAGAACAGGCACAATTTGAGAGCCTTCCAAAATTTGAATTCGATGTTCAGGTAACACCAACAAAATATTTTCATCTTCAGGATCGAGCAGCCATCCCAACTCCGTGCCATTGTCCACACAATGCAACAAATTAGCGATCACCTTATTTTGTCTCTGATCGGGAGAAAGTATCTCGATCGCCCAATCTGGATATATTTCAAAACGGTTGGCTACACGTCCTGACGATTTGCGAGGAATTCTCTCCCAACGAAATACGGAAACATCAGGAACAATCGAGGCTCCTCCAAAAGTACAGCGTAATTCCGAAAAAGCATAGGCAATCTTTGGAGCTTCAACAACTTGGTTGATGTTTGTACATAACTTAACTTGTAAACGACTATGTTCTCCTTGGGGCATGACTTTTTGAGTAATTTGTCCGTTGATAAATTCTGAGGCGGGTTTGGTCTCAGGTAGTTTTAGAAATGTTTCTATGCTATGGGGTTTTGTTACTGTAATGACCATATATTTTTCCCTTTACCTTTTTACTTTTCAGCCCCAAATTTAGCGACCATTCCTGTGGTAGCTCATCCAAATACATTTGCACAATATTTCCACTAGAAAATAACGCCGTGAATTTGTTTCGGAATTTCAGGTGATCGTTAAGAACCGACTCAATCACAGCTATATCTCATCATCCAATTTAACACCCAACTGTAGCAACTTTTCCGCAAGACGATCTGCCCTCGCCTTTTCTTGCTCTGCTCGTTGATTAGCCGCCAAATTCGCACTATATAACTCCTCTGGCGTGAGCAACTTCTCTCCATTATCCAGACGATAAAAACCAATCAAATAGTCCTCAGCCTGTAACTTGAGTTGCAATACTTCGCTGCAATTATCACGAATGGGCTTATACACACCATCTTCATTCAGTCGATAGCCTTGCAACTGTTCTGCAATCCATTCGCCATAGGGATCGAATAGCCAGTATTCAGTTACTCCCAACTGCTCGTATAGCGTCTTCTTAAAGTTCCAATCGGTTGCCTTTGTCCCTGCCGATGTCACCTCAAAAATAATTGCTGGTGTTTGTTGTCCTTCCCAAATTTTGTAATTGGCATAGAGTCGTTTTTCGATATCAAACACGACCATCACATCAGGTGCAACTCTAGCTCTGGAATTACCTTCAATGTAATAGAGGTATTGATCGGCAAAGACAACTGCTTGCTGCTCCTGCAAATATAACCGCAAGAGCGCAAGAGCCATCAAAATTGCCAGAACATGCTGTTGAGTTTCTGCCAAGGGTTCTCCGTCGGAACTGGGATAGATGATTTCTGAGGTTGCCGAATTGGTGGCTGGTGCGATCGCCTTTACCTTGGCATTTACTTTCTGCTGCGATCGCTCTTCGGTAATGGCTACCATAACGCTCTAGGGCTGATTGTTGATCGGAATTATATCACACGCCTACAGATAGCATACTTACAACTCAACCGCCTTGACTTCTCCGTTAGCGATCGCAATAGTTTAAAATGCACACACTCTTAAGATTTGTTTCGCATGATCGAGCCATCAATACCTGATCAATCATTGGATCAACGATCCAATCAAGCTTTTACGCAATTTCGCAAGGCGATCGCCCACAAGGAATTTCTAATCACGGCTGAGGTGTCGCCACCCAAGGGAGGTAATCCAACGCACATGATCGAACAAACGCGATCGCTGAAAGGGCGTGTCCATGCGGTGAATATTACCGATTCCAGTCGCGCCGTAATGAGCATGAGTCCCGTAGCGGCTTCTGTTTTAATTCAACAACAATTGGGGATTGAAGCAGTTTGTCAGCTCGCCTGTCGTGATCGCAATCGCATTGCCTTACAGGGAGATCTATTTGGGGCGGCGGCGCTGGGGATTACGAATATTTTGGCACTCACGGGCGATCCAGTGAAAGCTGGCGATTCTCCCGAAGCGCGATCGGTCTTTGATTATGAATCAGTCAGGTTATTGCAATTAATTCATAAGCTGAATCAAGGATTGGATGCTAATGGTAAAGCATTAGCCCATCAAGGTACGGACTTTTTAGTGGGAGCCGCCGTTGATCCGCAGTCGCCCAGTTGGTCAGGGTTGCAAAGGCGTTTTGAGCGCAAGATTAATGCAGGGGCGCAATTTTTTCAAAGCCAATTAATTACTGATTTCGATCGCCTTGATAAATTTGTCACCCAAATTGCCAATCAATCAGACAAGCCCATTCTCGCAGGAATATTTCTGATTAAATCCGCCAAAAATGCTTTGTTTCTGAATAAATTTGTGCCTGGGGTGCAGATTCCTGAGCATATTATCGATCGCCTAGCCAAAGCTAAATCACCATTACAGGAAGGCATGGCGATCGCTGCCGAACAAATCCAAACTGCACGTCAAATCTGTCAGGGCGTACATATCATGGCGATCAAAGCCGAACACTTGATTCCTGAAATATTGGATCGCGCAGGGGTAGTAGCGATCTCACTTTAGGTATATTTGCTTAGCAAATTATCCAATTCAGACACAAATAGAGAGCTTTCGGTTAATCTAGTAAATAAATTAAACTCACATCTATGGCAAGACGTAGATATTCTTCTACCCTGAATACACCACCGACTGAACCCCAAAAGCCTAACGACACCACCACGAAGCTAGCGATCGCAGGTGCGATTTTTGCGGTTGGTATTGGTGTTGGCATCGCGCTCTCAACCCTCAATCCTACGCCGCGTACCGTTGATGCAATTCGGTTAGATAATCTTGCGCCTAGTCGCGATTTTTGTAATAACTATGGCGCTTCGGCGATGGTGATGAGCAGCCGCGTTTATGTCACGCTTAACCCATTTAATGTGTTTATCAGTCAAGCCGAACCTGTCCCTGGTTGTGTGGTGTTACCCAATAACTGGAATCTGTTGCTGCAAAAAAATGTGATTAAGGAAGCCGATATTCGTCAATGTAAAGATCGGATGAATACCTTTGGCTTCACGGGCGATCTTGATAAAACTCCTGCGGTTGATTGCATTTACGAAAGTAAAAATGCGGCGGAAAAGTTTACCAATGGCGTGCCAACTGCGCCTAGTCCTAGTCCCAATCCATAAAAACACTACAAAATCCCACAGGCGATCGCTGGTAAATTCCTATCCAGTCTCGCAGGAGAGATTATTGCCGTAATTTATTATCGTGATTCGCGGATAGATTATAATTAGTTCCGCATTTTATCTTGCATACGAATAAGTGCCGACTTATAAAATGGAAAACAATCAGAGTAAGCGTTTTGGGGATTAATTTTACTGTAGAAAAATGAAAATTGCTATGTTTAATTATTCAATCTTTGGTAAGATGCAATGACGAAAATCCGCCGTAAAAACAAACTTTTACCATAGAGTAGCGCTGACAATGATTGAATCTACATCAATTCTCGATAAGCCAATCCAGTTGCCATCAGATCAAGATGCATCGGGACGCACACTGGGCGAAGAAGAAATTAAACTGCTGTCAGAAGCGATCCATAGCGGGACACTTACGAGTACTAAAGGAAACTTTGTAAAATCTCTGGAAACTCAATTTGCGGAGATGATTGGGGTTAAGTATGCCTATGCATGTTCTTCTGGTTCGGGAGCTATTCATACCGCAATCTGTGCGATCGATCCTGAACCAGGGGATGAAATTATTACTACTTCCATTACCGACATGGGAGCTTTAACACCCATTCTTTACCAAGGAGCAATCCCTGTATTTGCTGATGTCGATCCCACCACTTGGAACGTTACGGCGGAATCGATTAAGGCTTGTTTAAGCGATCGCACTAAAGCAATTATTGTCACTCACCTATTTGGCAATCCTTGCAATATGACCGAGATTGTCGAACTTGCCGAAGCACGGGGCATTCCGATTATCGAAGACTGCGCTCAGTCATTTTTTGCAACTCACAATGGAACTAGGGTTGGCGCTCTGGGTGACATTGGCTGCTTTAGTTTGCAACAGGGCAAACATATTACTACGGGTGAAGGCGGAATCGTCACCACTAATAACGAAGAATTTGCAAGGCGAATGTTCTTGTTTGTAAATAAAGCATGGGGATATGGCGATCCTCAGCCCGATCATTATTTCCTTGCGCTCAACGGACGCATGAATGAGCTACAGGGCGCAGTTGCCGTGGCTCAACTTGCCAAGTTGGATGGCATTGTCAAAAGCCGTCAAGTCGCAGCCGATAAGTTGACATTGAAATTGCAAGGGCTAGATGGGATTAAAACTCCTGCGATCGATCCACGCAATACTCATGTTTACTGGAAATATTGTTTGAGTGTTGACAGTACTAAAATTGCCGATGGAGCCGTTGGTTTAGCCAAGAATCTGAAAACTAAGGGTATTTTCTCTGCTCCTCGCTACATCCAGAAGCCAGCATTTATGTGTGAGATTTTTCAGAAGCAAAGGACGTTTGGAAATTCTCGTTTTCCGTTTACATTGGCGCGACCTGAAGCCGTAGATTATGACGCGGCGAAGTTTACGGGTACTTATGCTGGGCTGGAGTCAGTTTTGGTCTTGCCTTGGAATGAGCGCTACACCGATGAGCATATTGATTACATCGCGGCGGCGATCCATGAAGCTGTTGCACAGCTTAGTTAAAAATGTAATGGAAACACAATGTAAGGGCAATTCATGAATTGCCCCTACATGACCATGACATGCTCTTCTTAAGTCCCAAAATTAATGAAAACATCAAGCAAAATATTATGTCAGATACAAAGTTGCGGTTTGGTTTAGTTGGAGCAGGGGCGATCGCTCAATCCTATCTCCAAGCCTTTGAGAACTGTGAAATTGCGGAACTAGTTGGAATTGTCGATGTGCAGCTAGACAGAGCGCAAGCTTCGGCTGAAAGACTGAGCTGTAAAAGCTTTGCCACGGTTGAAGAGCTAGTGGAAGCAGTACAGGTTGATGCGGTTATTATCTGTACACCGCCGATTACCCATTTAGAAATCTCTACATATCTGCTCGATCGCAAAATCCATGTGTTATGCGAAAAGCCTCTGAGTGTAGATTCCGCAAGTGCCAAACTGATGGTTGAGGCGGCGAAACAGTCAGGAGCAATTTTGACAATGGCTTCCAAGTTCCGCTATGTGGAAGATGTAATCCATGCCAAGCAAATTGTTCTATCGGGTATTTTAGGTGAGATTGTTCTATTTGAGAATGCCTTTACTGGACGAGTGGACATGAGTAAGCGTTGGAATTCTCAGCCCGAAATCAGTGGCGGTGGTGTTCTCATTGATAATGGTACGCATTCCGTAGACATTATGCGATATTTTCTCGGAGCGCTTGCGGAAATCCAAGTCGTAGAAGGCAAACGTATTCAAGGCTTAGCAGTGGAAGATACTGTACAAATCTTTGTCAAGAGTCGTAGTGGTGTGCGCGGTAATATCGATCTTTCTTGGAGTATCAACAAGGAGTTAGATAGTTACATCCGCATTTATGGCTCCCAAGGCACAATTTCTGTCGGGTGGAAAGAATCAAAGTATCGCCAAGCTTCCAGTTCGGAATGGGTAGTATTTGGCAAGGGCTACAACAAGGTTCAAGCATTTCGCAGTCAGATTGAGAACTTTACCAAAGCGATTCGCGGTGAGGAGATGTTACTGATTACTGCCGAAGATGGACTTGCCTCTGTCGAAGCGATCGAGTCAGCCTATGCCGCGATGAACAAAGCTAGTTGGACAGCGATCGCTGGTTAATACTATGGCAGTGCGTATTCATCCTTCGGCGCTCATTGAAGATAATGTTAGTATTGGTGAAGGCAGTAGCGTTTGGGACAATGTACATATTCGGCACTCAACTCAAATTGGTGAAGAATGCATTGTCGGCGGCAAAACCTATATTGCCTATGGTGTCAAAATTGGCGATCGCGTCAAGATTAATGCCTCTGTCTATATTTGCAATGCAGTCACCATTGAAGATGGCGTAATGATTAGCGCGGGTACGATTTTTACCAACGATCGCTTTCCCAGAGCCACTACGAGCAATCTCAAGAAATTGCGTCCATCGGAACCTGATGAGCATACTCTAGCCACTTTAGTTAAGGCTGGGGCTACCATTGGTGCGGGCTGTACGATTGGGAATGATCTCAGTATTGGACGGTTTGCGATGATTGGTATGGGTTCTCTGGTAACTAAATCTGTACCAGACTTTCATCTAGCGATCGGACATCCTGCTAAATCCGTTGGTTGCGTTTGTCGTTGCGGTCAATTGTTGACTCGATTTTCATCCGAGGAAACCGTAAATATCCCAGAAATTACTTGTTCATCTTGCGGATTGAAATATGCGATCGCCGATAGAGAAGTTATGGAATTAACACCACCGAGTTAGGGCAGGAAAAAGGAAAAAAGCAAAAGGAAAAAATTATGGTAGCTAAGTCTGAACGTTGGGGCATAGTTGGCGGTGGTATTTTAGGGATGACCCTTGCTCTAAGACTTGCCCAACAGGGAAAGCAGGTTACTTTATTTGAAAGTTCCGATCGCTTAGGCGGTTTGGCAGATGCGTGGCAGTTGGGCGATGTCACTTGGGATCGCCATTATCATGTAATTTTGCTGTCGGATACCCATTTGCGATCGCTGCTTACTGAGTTAGGTCTGGAGCAGGATATGCAATGGGTGGAAACTAAAACAGGTTTTTATAACGATGGCAAACTGTTCTCAATTTCTAATGCGATCGAGTTTCTTCGCTTTTTCCCTCTGAATTTAATTGATAAATTGCGCTTTGCCTTTACGATTATCTACGGTTCCAAAATCACGGACTGGAAAAAACTGGAAAAAATTTCCGTAAGTGATTGGTTAACCCGATGGTCGGGAAAACATACCTTTGAAAAAATTTGGTTGCCATTGTTGCGATCGAAACTGGGTGAGAACTATAAAAAAGCTTCGGCTTCGTTTATTTGGGCAATTATAGCTAGGCTTTATGCAGCGAGGCGTACGGGTTTAAAAAAAGAATTATTTGGCTATCTGGCTGGAGGTTATCATCGAATTTTGGAACGATATACAGAAGTTCTCATGGCGGCAAATGTCACGATTAAACTGGGGCAGAAAGTCGCAAATGTCGAGTCATTAGAAACTAATCAAGGAAACATTGTGAATGTGGAATTTGATGATGGTTGCTTTGCTGAATTTGATCGCTTAGTTCTAACTGTTCCCGCCCCAATTGCCGCAAAAGTATGTTCGGGATTATCAACAGATGAACTAGATCGGCTCAATAATATTGAATATCAAGGAATTATCTGTGCATCGTTACTTCTCAAAAAGCCAATTTCCCAATTCTATGTCACCAATATTACCGATACTTGGGTTCCGTTTACAGGTGTAATTGAGATGACGACTTTAGTCGATCGCGCTCAATTTGGTGGTAATACCTTAATTTATCTACCCAAATATGTCGTTCCCGATGATCCAGCCTTTGAATTAAGCGATCGCCAACTGGAAGAACAATTTATCCAAGCCCTTGTACATATGTATCCCCGTTTTGAGCGCAGTGATGTGCTGAGTTTTCAGGTTTCGCGGGTACGTTATGTCCTAGCGATCGCCACTTTAAATTATTCTGAAAAATTACCGCCAATCAAAACTTCTATTCCTAATGTCTACATTCTTAACTCAGCCCATATTCTGAATGGAACTCTTAATGTAAATGAAACCATTCAGCTTGCAGAAAAAGCGATCGCAAACCTAATTAGTCCATGAGATCCACATAAGTTATGTCGTTGTTTTTAATATTCAAAATCATATTATTTTTCATGTTTTACTATCTTGGTTTGGCTTGCATTATCGATGCGATCGCCAATCAGAATAATAAATCACTTACCGATCTCGATGATCCTCTAGGACTGAAAATATTTAGTAATAGTTTCTCATCTTACTTTTATATATTATTCAATCAGCATAAAAAATTAGCTGCAACGATCGCCATATTGCCTTGCGTGTATATATTAGTTGATAATCTTTTTTATATGTTAATGATGCATATTTCTAAAAACTATGAAGATTTTAAATTCTTTTATGCAGTAGGTTTATCAGCCTATAAAAATATCAATCCCTACTTTGGCGTTCCCGATCCCAGTGATCTGGATTCCAAAATAAATTTCCCCTATTTACCAAATACTTTGCCATTCTTGATGCCATTTGGTTTTATGGATATTGATACTGCTTTTATTGTCTATCGTGTGATTGGAGCGATCACTACATCTTTATTTTGCTTGGGAGTTAATCGCCTTCTTAAAAATTACAAAAAAAAGTATAAGTCTTTATCCAACATAGCCATAATTGTTAGTCTTTCAATTCTGGGATTAACTTTTGATGTCGCCCTTGGCAATATATCGACTATAACAATTACGTTTATTATCTGGTTTGTTGTTTATTTAAAAGAAAATCGTCAAGTTCCAGCATCTATTTTTCTAGCTTTAAGCACAATCAAACCAACACTAGGTATTTTTCTATTTGTTTTTTTACTTATCAAAAAAAGATTTCGGATTTTCTTTTACTCTGTAGGTCTATCGCTGATGTTAGTGGCGTTAGGTTTATTACTAGCAAAAATTAATCCATTCGACCTCTCAGATATACATCTAAATTTTATTGAGCCTTGGAGAAATGCCATAAATACTAATATTGATGGTAATTCGCATGGTTCTCAATATATCTCCATGAGTCGTATTGATATTGGTGTTGTGGGCGCTAGATTAACCACAGAAAAATCCCTTGCGACAATAGCTTTTTTAATATCTTGTATTTTAAAAGTCTCTTTAGTCACGTTTATTACTTGGAAAATCATTTCATTTAAAAAACAAAATAAAAATCTAATTAAACAAAGTAAATCAACAGGATTGTATGATTTACGTGACATTGTTTTTTTTCGCGAGGTTTCCCTAGTCATTCTTTTAACAATAGCGTTTAATTACTCTCAAAATACTAATAACTCTATCTTAATATTGCCATTTTTATTTCTAATCATCTATAAACTGTACTCCTATGAATTTGGCGATCTAAATAACAAATTTAGCTGGAATCTTGCCATGTTTTGTATCATGATTCATACAGGTATTTCATATGGCTTTTTTGGACATTTGTACGGTTACAATGATAATTATCTCCAATCAATTACCATTGGCTTTTTACCAAACATAGCCATAGTTATGTTGATCATTTGTATTGCATTTATGAAGTTCCCCCAAAATTATGCTCCAATCCAAACCGATCGCTAGTCTATCCCTTGACCTTGATAATCAATGGTCTTACATGAAAACCCACGGTGATGCTGGCTGGGAATCATTCCCTTCCTATTTAAATATTGTGGTTCCGCGTGTATTGGCATTTTTGGCAGAACGGAATATTAAAATTACTTTTTTTATTGTTGGACAGGATGCCGCTCTCGCCAAGAATCACGAAGCGCTCGGTTCCATAACAAAAGCGGGACATGAGATTGGCAATCATTCTTTTAAACATGAGCCTTGGTTACATCTCTACAGTGAGGAAGATGTCGATCGCGAATTAGCGATCGCGGAAGAACATATAGAAATTGCCACAGGTAGCCGTCCCATCGGTTTTCGTGGACCGGGATTTAGTCTTTCAGCGACGGTGTTGCAAGTACTGGCAAGGCGTGGTTATCAGTATGACGCATCAACATTTCCCACATTTTTAGGACCTCTCGCCCGTGCATACTATTTCGCCACCAGTAAACTCTCTCCTGAAGAGATGGAAAAGCGCAAAGGATTATTTGGTAAATTTCAAGAGGGATTTCGCCCCCTTAAACCTTATCAATGGAAGTTAATGGGGAATTTGATCGAGATTCCTGTCACGACAATGCCGATTTTCAAGATTCCTATTCATGTAAGTTATCTGCTTTATCTGGGCGTATTTTCGCAAACTTTGGCGCTGTGGTATTTTCACTTGGCGATCGCCCTATGTCGTCTGATGCGGGTACAGCCATCACTCCTTCTACATCCCTTAGATTTTATGGGCGGTGAGGATGTGCCAGAGTTAGCCTTTTTCCCTGCCATGAATCAACCTAGTTACAAAAAAGTGGCGCTGGTAGGCAAGATTTTACAAATTCTATCGAAACACTATGCGATCGCCCCGATGTCTGTCCATGCTGAGGCGATCAAGCAAAATCAAACTAAGCTAACCTCTGTCACCCCTCATTTCTATCACAGTGCTGCTCCTATTTCGTGAAAACCATGAACTGTCCAATCTGTAGCAGTACAAGTGAATATTTATTCTCAAAGTATGATTGCTCGATTCTTTCTTGCCAAAAGTGCCATCATCAATTTGCGAATATTCTCCCTGATGCAAATCATACCCAGACTGTTTATAGTGATGATTACTTTAATAGCGGCGGCGCTGGATATCCAGATTATCTAGGAGAGTCAAAATTATTGAGGGCGCATGGTAAGAGATATGCCAACCTACTCAAGCATTACATCGATATAGGAACCATGTTAGATGTGGGAGCTGCCGCAGGTTTTATTTTGCAGGGCTTTGTTGAGTCTGGCTGGCAGGGATGTGGGATTGAGCCAAATCAGCAGATGGTT
>JBILGV010000031.1:0-40967 GCA_044350865.1 Pseudanabaena sp.
CAGTTCAATTTTTACTTTTGTACCTTCTACACTTATTAACTTTGCTGACATTTTCTTTCCTACTTACTTCTTTACTCTCATTATCCTATAATCTTCGTATTAAGTCAAGGTCGCACCCCATCTAGATAACCATATCTAATATGGTACTTACCAGTAGGATCGAAAATTTCAAAATGGTTCCTATGAAAGTTATCTAAATACCACAAATATTCTGTAGATATTTCTCGATATACAGATCTTCCTTGGCAATGAAATTTAGTCTTTTCAAATCTAGTTGTATCTTTTAAACAATCTTCTAATTCAGGATCTTTTAATATTTGTTTCTCTCTTAACCAGTTTTCAATCGCAGATTTACTGTCAAGACTATCTAGCGTTATTGGAAGCTCTTCAGTGTCATTTTTAACTATGGGAATTGAGAAGCATTCATGAATATCTGGATGCTGAAAATTTTCAACACAGAATATAGAGTTGATAAAATTGACTAATAAGTAATTGTTATTTGGATTTTGTAAAGTTCTTTCTGTTACCTCGGCGATGGATGTGTTACTAACATCATGTATAGCTTTTTCAGGTGATACATATAAAAATTTATCTTCATGAGAATGTACTTTTCCTGAGATCCAGTGTTCTGCACGAGATCTTATAAAAACACTCTCTCGAAATTTTTTCTGAATCTGTGGATTACTATTTTTAAATGTAGCAAAAAATTTAGAACCTCGTATTGCTTCATAATCAACAAAAACAGAGATGTCACCAAAAATTTGCTTGTTTTCAGGTTTAACTTTTTCGTTTATAAAATAGAAAATGGATTCCAAAATCATTAGGGATTTCTCAAATTCAATTTTCTCGTAATATTGTCCATGAAGCGAACGTTCATTAATAAATATTTCCATTCTTACATTCCATAGACCTTTTCTAAATCTTCATTTGACTGATCAAAAAAGCCTTCTGGCCAGACTTCTATCCGTCCACCTTTCTGAATTGGAATTTGTACAACTGGTTCTTGATTATCTGATTGAAAGTACAAAACACTTATTTCATTTTCTCCGATGATTTTATCTACGACAGCTACTTGCAAGCCATTTAAGATATGATCGCTGTGAGACTCAACTAAAACCTGTACTCCACAGCTACTAACTTTAGCGAGGAATTTAGTTAACTCAGACTGTGCTCTAGGATGTAGATGTATTTCAGGATTTTCAACGATTAATATTTCACCTTCTTTAGCAATTAATCCTGAAACGATAATTGGCAGAACGCTATGAAACCCAAATCCTACATTTGCGGGTTTAAATCTATCCTTTGAGGCACTTGTATTAAATAGAAGTTCCAGAATACTACTTTGTGAACTGGGTATTTCAAGTTTCGCACCACCAAAGATTTTACTTAACCATTCTTCTGTCTGTGTAATGAGGGTCTTAGCATCTTCACCTAAGCAGAGTCTATCATCAACTGGTTCAGCCTTCTTTTTATCAAGTAAGTTAACTGTGAACTCACCTCTTGCACCAACATTTGGAAATTTACCTAAAGTTGATTTAGGATAAAAGTCTTGTGGTCCAATGCGATCGGCAGAAACATAATGAATATGATAAAAATTTAAAGCTTCTTTAAAAGGCGAATCATATGGTGTAACACCCCCAGTCTCAGCATAAATATAATTAAAATTAGAAGGTAATAAATTTATTAATTTAGTGAGAATTTCTTCTTCTGAATTTTTATATGTAAACCATTCATCAGGTTTATGTATAGGATGGTAGATTCTCTCAACATTATGTAGAAGGTGCTTATTGCTATCGGGAACATAAAAAGGGACGATAGGAATATCAATTTTTTCAGGAAGCTTTTTAGAGAATAAAGTGATTTGAGATATTTGGGCGATCATGTCATCTTCTAAAGTTCTAGAGAGAGAAAATTCAATATAACCGTTGGATTTTAATGGGTCTCCAAAAAAATCATAGTGATATTTAAAGATAACTGCTTCGCTTTGGAGTGTATTTCTGTTCCGAATATCATCAAAACTATTTAAGTTAACACAATTTCCATTAAAAAGCACTTGAGTTGTAATTGGATTATGTTCAATAGATTGCCTCATTAGTAACAATGATTGAAGTAGGGTTGATTTACCTCTGCCATTAATACCTGTTAATAAAGTTAACTTTCCCAAAGGAAAAGATACTCTATGTTTAAAGCATTTGAAGTTTTCGATCTCTATTTGAGTTATCATTCTACATCTCCTAAGATTTCTTGAGCTAGGTTAAACCTACTAATAACTTTAGCCTTACTACTAGTAGCATTGCTTACAGAGTCTAGATAAACTTCATTTTTGATGAGGTTATCAAAATTAGCAATAATCTCAGTCTTATATTTTTTCAAAAACAAATCATCAATAATTGAGAAAAAATAAGCTACAGATTCAAAAACTGCAATGCTTATTCTACCCCTAGTTTGATAGGTAGGCAATCGAAAATTTTTCTTGCCAAATAATTCATAAGTTATCTTCATGGCTCTTTTAAAATCAGCTTTTAAAGATTCGATTTCTAATGGTTTCATAGTGTTTATCTTTTTCATTGCTCTTTCCAAAAAATCACTCATATCACCTTGATAATCTTTTTCATAGTCAAAAATCTTAAAAGCTAAATATCTTAAAACTGCTTCCCTATCTTTCATTCTTTTGGATGAAATACCTTGATTAATCGCAATCTTAAAATCATCTGACTCAGCTAACTCTTTAAGTAACTGTGTAGATTTACCTAAAAATATGCAATTTCGCACTTCTTGACGCTGGAGATTCGTTCCACCTGTATTAATTCTATTAAAAATATCATAAACCACCTTTACAGGAACCGATGGTCTAATCACATAAAGGTTAAGCTTTTTATCCTCAATTTTTGTTTGATAATCTCCAGTCAAATTTTTGAGATCAGAGAAGCTACAACCATTTAATTTTTTAAGTGCCTCTAATCCTTGAAGTTTAAATCCATTGTTTACAAATTCATGCAAAGTGCTAGTACGTTGTAGTCCATCGACGACTATATATTTCCCCTCTCTTGTTTGATTAACATAAAAGGGTGGTATGGGAAAATTTAAAATAACTGATTCAATAAATTTACTTTGTTGAGTTCGTTCCCAAACAAGATTGCGCTGAAAATCAGGCTCAATAATTAGCTTGCCATTATCGTATTTTCGCATCAACTCAAAAACAGTCTGTGGGTCTTCACGAATATCAATATCGGCTTCAGTAGGATCATAAGGATATAGCCCTTCCTCACCTTGATCTTCTTCCAAGGTGTCATCATCCGTTTCTATTATTTCGTTTTTATAAATCATTTTTTCTGTGTCTGTTGCAATCATAAATTTTCTGTGATTTTAAACTGTAAACTTATTGGATTATATCTTAGCAGTTTAAACAATTGCTTTTCTGGTTTATCTTGAGATTCAGCATCGGATTGTAGCCAGAGGTCGAGTTTAGAACGATGTTTTATTCATCTTTCAGGCTTCATGTTTAGTGGAGACACTTTTTTAAAATTCGTGCCATTGCCAATAGCATTAAATTTGCTTACACATTTATTTTTAGGACTGTGATCAATAATTTCATCTAACATTTTCTGTCTTTCATTTAAAGCTTTTAGATCATGAGGATGTTTATCAATCCAATTCGTATATTCGTCTAGAGCATCATACCAGTAAGCATTTTTAGCATATATTCTTGCTCTATCCAAATTTTTGCTAACCAGACTTATTTGCTCCATTACTAATGGATTATCTTCTCGTTTTACAAATCTTCTTACATCAATTTGGCTACTAAACTCTGAATTTGGTTTTTCAAACTGTAGATAGCGAATCTGCCAAGTGTAAGTTTGGTTTACACTCAGATTAGGTACATTAGATGGCAGCGTAAATTTATATAGTGTACCCGACCGATTTACTACATGATCTTCCGAACTAAACCTAAAAATATATCCAGCTTCCCTTTTAAAATTATCTCTCAGCAAAAAATTTACTTTAAAAAACTTTTTATTCTTAGCTGTGTTTTCTATATCTTTATTAAAAGCGGATTTGTGTTCGATATACCAATAAAAAGTTGGTCGTGCCGAGAGAGTTCGAGCGCCATCATCAGGAGCAAGCAGATCTACTGCTACCAAGTTATTGCGATCTCCGCATCTACTAATTCCCCTATAGTCATTTCTAGGTAAACCTAAACCATAAAAACTGTTATTTTTTGATTGCACGCCAATAGGTATACACCAACTAATCGTAATTAAAAAACTCAATAAAAAAGTTAATTTAAAATAGCGAAATAGCGATCGCCATAGGACACTCACTACAAATTGAATTTCTTGGGTAGGTTTAATCATCACGATAGCCTAATTACTCTTGATGTATTTAATTAAAACCGATGAAAATCACTGATTACCTAACAGGGAGATTACAATTTTGTAACTTTTTTCAAGCTACTTATCAGACTATTAGTTCGCCTTGTTTTTTCACGATTACATATGCTGATGCGATCGCTAAAATTTTCAGCCTCACCTATTCAAAAATTTCCGCGAGTTGGCAGATAAAATCAGGTAACAGAGGTGAAGTAATCGATTCATTCTCAAATAAAGTCTCGACTAGAATTAAACCTGCATTCTCTCTTCGATAAACTTGGATAGATTTCTTTCGCCAATCCACAATCCAATATTCACGCACACCTTGAGCCGAATAAAGCTTTAACTTCAACTCGCGATCGCGTCTTTCTTGTCCAGAACCTGCTGATAGAACTTCCACCACGAGATCAGGTGCAGCCGTCAAATGTCCCTGCTCATCAAGAATATCTCTTAAACGTCCCTGACTTAGCCAAACTAGATCGGGGATTACATTATCGGAATCACTGAAAATTATGCCTGGGGTTGTGGCGATTACACCTAGCTTAGTTAATCTTGACCAAGACTTCAGGGCAAAACACAGATTATCAATGGCTGTCTGATGATTCCAATGGGGCGCTCTAGTCACAAGTAATTCTCCATCAATGATTTCATAACGGGTGTCGTCATTAGGGAATAGCTCTAAATCCGCAGAAGTCCATCGGACTTTAGAGATCGCTTTATCATCGGTAGATATGGTTGCAATTGTCATAGCTCCCTCGTGTCTTAGATTAATTATTTGGATTGGTGATAAAGTTCTGGAGATTCATCAATTACTACTTCTTGTGACTCTGAGAGATTAGGTGATTCTATTAACAACTCTAACTGATTATTAGATGATTCTTCTAGCACTATATTTCCATTGATTTGTTTCTCATTTTCTGCATTCCCATCGTTATCATCCAAAATAGAAGTAGCATCAGCTTCCAAAATAAAAGCCTCTTTCTTATTATCTATTGCTTCTAAATCGGCAACTTCAGAATTGGCAACTTCAGAATTGGCAACTTCAGAATTTAGCGATTTATTTGCTGCAATTCTTAGCTTACTGGTTACTTCTATGGTGCGATCGCCAATAATTGCAATACTTTCTGGGGTAATATTTTCAGAAACTTGATTGGATTTAACTACACTTGTATTTTCTTTAGCAGCGATCGCATCGAGAGCGGCTTCGGCAAAAAGATCCATTTCTGTGGCTAATGGATCTGACTCGTCTTGATCATTTTGATCACTATTTACTAAATCCGAAGCTTCATTCTTACTGTCATTCTCCGTGCCATCCTCACCAAAAAAGGGGATGAGGTCGGGCATTTCTTCGCGCACCATTCTGATCGGCAAATTAGCGATTAACGCTGTCATCCGCTTGTCGGATTCTAAACGGATATCTAGACTACCTTCATCTAGCTCCACATATTTAGAAACGACACGCATAATCTCATGACGCATGTTCTCGAATATTTGCGGCTCGATCGCCGCTCGATCATGCGCCAAAATAAATTTCAAACGCTGCTTGACTTTTACTCCACTGGGAGCATTACTTTTAGGGAATAGGCGATCGAGCAGAGTTGAAATCATCTAAAACCTCAGGCGTTCCCACTAATCCAGTTTGACAGACGGGCAAAAATTCCTTTTTGAGGGACTTCGAGCTGCAAAAACTCAATCTCCTTACCTTCAAGTCGTTTTGCCACATTCATATATGCAGTTCCAGCCAGTGAAGGCTTATCTGCCAATACCAATGGTTCCCCCTTATTTGTAGAAACAATCACCTGTTCGTCATCGGGAATTACACCGATTAATTTCACAGATAAAATATCTAGCACATCTTCGACACTCATCATGTCATTGTTTTTGACCATAGCGGGGCGGATACGGTTGAGAATCAACTTAATGTCTGTAATCCGATTGGCTTCGAGTAACCCAACTACGCGATCGGCATCCCGTACTGCGGAAATTTCAGGAGTTGTGACCACGATCGCCTCCTTTGCGCCAGCGATCGCATTTTGGAAGCCAGACTCAATCCCTGCGGGGCAGTCGATTAAAACATAATCAAAATATCGGCTTAAAACTTCCACCAAAGCCTTCATGTGGGCGGCGGTAATCGCCGTTTTATTACGAGTTTGGGGAGCCGCCAATAGGGACAGGTTGGGCTGACGTTTATCTTTGACTAGGGCTTGATCGAGTTTACATTCTCGTGCAATTACCTCTAGGGCTGTATATACGATGCGGTTTTCTAATCCCAATAACAAATCGAGATTTCGCAAGCCAAAGTCAGCATCGACCAAAACGACTTTGCGTCCCAGTTTGGCAAGAGCCATACCGAGATTTGCTGAAGATGTGGTCTTGCCAACACCGCCTTTGCCAGAGGTAACAACGATAATCCGACTCATGTTTACGGTTTATGATAAATTAATGTTAGAGAACGATGACATATAGCACCGCTATCACTTAGATTTTGCTGGTGATTTTGCCAGTGATTTTGCTAATGATTTTGCCGAATAATCGACAGCTTGGACTATTTGAATTACAGGCGCACCCTGATTGCTCACAAATGCGATTTCTGGACAGAAAGAAGTACTCGGAGTCTCAACACGGGCGATAAAACTGGCAATCCTGATCTGGGTTGCCTCTAAGTGCAACGCCATCACGATCGCTTGAGCGTTACCCTTGACACCTGCATGAGCCATGCCTTTCAGCTTGCCACACACGATAATATCACTTTCAGATATTAGTTCTGCGCCAGCATTAACATCACCGAAAACAATAATACTGCCAGAATGTCTAATTTCCGTACCAGATCTTACCGTCATCTTAACGTACAGAGGATCATCGATTGGTCCTTCAGGGATCGGATTAAACCCTAATATTTCACGAAAGATTGTACCTTGCTCAACCGAGAACCCCATACTAGCTGCATTAATCGCGGTTTGACGGCGATTTGTGACTACACAATGGAGTAAAAGCTGATAGTTTTGCAGTGACTCGAATAATTCTTGTAATTGTCGCGTATCCAGTAGGCGATCGCCTGCTTGCAGATATACCTGTGTGCGTGGTTTCCAGTCATTACCACTTGCCGCCATGCGCTGCTCTAGCTGGGAGAGAATTTCTTCCCAATTCATGCTAAATGCTGAGTTGAGGGGATTTGCATCCTGATTGGCACTAGCAGTTGATGGTTCGGTAGCAGTTGATGTGGATGATGATTCGGCAGCATCGGATTTAACTAGAGACTTAAAAAGCTCTACTGTCACCCTTTTTTCGGTTGGTAATAGTAGGTTGAGTTTGCCATCTAGGGTTTTAAACCGCACTTGCCAAATCTCAGGATCGACTGGCTCTGGCTGTGGTTTAGTCGCAGGTTTGGCGGGAATTGGTTTGAGTTCACCACCTTCGACATCGGCAATAGTCAAAGGCTCAGGAACATAGCCCGTAGATTCCTCACTATTGTCTGCCACCACAATAACTTCTGGCATTTCCGCAGACGACAAATCCCCTGCGACCGACTGTAATCTTGTAGGAGGCAGAGGATTGGTTTTCACAGAAATATTACGCTCTTTATTCATGCAGCTTTTCTGAAATTATTTGCTATTGACAATATAGCGATCGCTAAAGCATATCAAAATCGAGAAACCAAAAAACAAGGGGCTTAAGCCCCTTGCCTGATTTAATTTAAGCCGAGGGTAACAACTGAAGGTTGTTTTCGACAGCATTGAGAGATGGCTGCTCAATTACTCGGACTTTGCCATCATCATCGACATCAACCTGCACCGATGCACCTTCGCGGACTTTGCCCGTGAGGATCTCTTCCGCAAGGGAGTCTTCGAGCAAGCGCATGATCGCTCGGCGTAAGGGACGCGCACCGTAGCTGGGATTATAGCCCTCTTGGACAAGTAGATCCTTGAAGCGTTCAGTCACAGTAAGGACGATATCCTTAGCAAGCATCCGCTTGAAGAATTCGTTGAGCATGAGGTCGGCGATTTCTTTGACTTCGGGCTTGGTCAACTGACGGAAGACAATGATTTCGTCAAGACGGTTGAGGAATTCAGGACGGAAATATTGCTTGAGTTCTTCGTTGACTAGCGATCGGATGCGGGTATAAAGTGCATCTTCCTGCGTAGCCGCGAAATCAAAGCCTAGTCCGCCGCCGCCTTTTTCGATTACCTTCGAGCCAACGTTGGAAGTCATGATCAACAAGGTGTTCTTGAAGTCAACGGTGCGACCCTTGGAATCAGTCAAGCGACCATCTTCGAGTACTTGCAAGAGCAAGTTAAATACATCAGGGTGAGCCTTTTCGATTTCATCGAATAAGACTACGGTATAAGGCTTACGGCGCACGGCTTCGGTCAATTGACCACCTTCGTTGTAGCCGACATAGCCAGGGGGCGAACCGATTAATTTCGATACAGTATGGCGCTCCATGTATTCGGACATATCGAGGCGAATCATCGCTTCTTCAGAACCGAAGAAGTAAGCGGCTAGAGCCTTGGTTAGCTCAGTTTTACCAACGCCTGTGGGACCTGAGAAGATAAAGCTAGCGATCGGGCGATCAGGACTCTTCAAGCCGACACGGGCGCGGCGGATCGCACGAGAAATTGCTTTCACGGCTTCATCTTGACCGATCACCCGACCATGCAGAGTTTCTTCCATCTGCATCAGCTTGACGGATTCCGACTCGGTAATCTTCAGGACAGGTACGCCAGTCCAAGAACTGACGATATAGGCAATGTCTTCTTCGGTTACACGAATTTCAGGAGCATCTTCGGCTGGTGTTTCCGCCTTCTTGGATTGGCTGAGAGCGCGGATTTGTTGTTTGAGGTCGATTTCGCGATCGCGCAATTCCGAAGCTTTATCAAAGTCTTGCTTACGAACGGCATCATCCTTGTCCTTAAGGGCTTGACGCAATTCCTTGTCAAGTTCTTTAGCAGCAGGAGGCAACTGCGAATTGATCAGGCGCACCCGCGATCCTGCCTCATCCATCAAATCGATCGCCTTGTCGGGTAAGAAGCGATCGCTGATGTAGCGATCGGCTAATTTTGCGGCGGCAACTAGTGCAGCATCGTCAATCTTGAGTTTGTGGTGTTCTTCGTAGCGCTGACGTAAACCGATCAAAATTTCGATGGTTTCTTCAACGCTCGGTTCACCGACCATCACAGGCTGGAAGCGACGTTCGAGGGCGGCATCACGCTCGATGTGCTTACGGTATTCATCAAGGGTAGTTGCGCCAATACATTGCAACTCGCCACGAGCCAAAGCTGGCTTGAGAATATTCGCGGCATCGATCGCCCCTTCCGCAGCACCAGCACCGATCAAGGTATGGACTTCATCAATTACCAAGATCACGTTGCCAGCCGTACGAATTTCTTCCATGATCTTCTTGAGGCGTTCCTCAAATTCACCGCGATATTTCGTACCCGCAACTAGCAAGCCGATATCTAAGGTGACAACCCGCTTTTCTTGGAGAATATCAGGAATATCGCTATTAATAATGCGTTGCGCTAAACCTTCGGCGATCGCGGTTTTACCGACACCAGGTTCACCAATTAAAACAGGATTGTTTTTGGTGCGGCGACCGAGGATTTGAATTACTCGTTCAATTTCTTTTTCACGACCCACAACTGGATCGAGTTTGCCATCTTGGGCAAGTTGCGTTAAATTGGAGCCGAATTCATCAAGGGTAGGCGTTTTAGTGCGTCCACCACCACCACCTGCGGTAACTTCAGCCGTCTCGCCCAACATCCGAATCACTTGGGTACGGACTTTAGACAAGTCTACGCCCAGATTTTCTAAAACTCTAGCGGCGACTCCTTCGCCTTCGCGAATTAGCCCTAGCAGTAGATGCTCAGTACCGATATAGTTATGCCCCAACTGGCGAGCTTCTTCTAAGGACAACTCTAGGACTCTTTTGGCGCGAGGTGTGAAAGGAATTTCGACTGCGACAAAACCAGAGCCGCGTCCGATGATTTTTTCAACCTCAATCCTTGCATCTTTGAGGTTTACACCCATCGACTTCAGTACTTTGGCGGCAACGCCAGTTCCTTCTCCGATCAGACCCAATAAGATTTGCTCTGTGCCGACAAAGTTATGACCGAGGCGGCGAGCTTCCTCTTGAGCCAGCATGATGACTTTAATTGCTTTTTCTGTAAAGCGTTCAAACATGGCATTACCCCATACTTTGCTGCGTTCTGGTTAAAGTAAATACTAGCACAGCCTTAGCAGCATTCTGTATGTACGGATCTCACTCCTTTTTATCAAATCTTTAACCAAAGTTTAAAGTTACCTCTTTGGGATAATTTTTTGATTTTATTAGTTGTTTAATAGATTATTTTCAGTACTTTTGTCTTATTTTGTTGTTTGTGAAACCGATTAAACAAGTGCTTTGCTGTACCACCTGTGATTTCTCGCTAAACTATAACTTTTCGCTAAAATCATTAGAGATGCCCTTAGACAAACCTATGAGCCGAACTAGGCTACAAACTGATAAACAAGCTGGGATCGACATGAAAAAAATTGCCAAGAGACTTGGCTTGAGCGTTGCTAATGGGTCTTTTGCCATTGACAACTTCAGAAACCACTCCACGAGAGCCAATTATGCCAACGAGATCAGTTTGCCGTAATCCTCTTGCTTCCATCAAATGTATCAACATAGAATGAGGCGTTGAAGCTGCTAACTGATAATGTTCATCTTCAAATTTTTCGATCAGAGAAACCAAAAGTCTTAGTATTTGCTCTTTTTCTGGAGATAGGTTTTCTTCAGCTAGCAGATTTTCAACAATATTTAAAGCGCGATCGTTTTCTTCTTCAGTGTTAATGACTTTAGGCTGAATATCAACTAGGAGCGCGCCATATTCTAATTTATTTAAAGTAACGGTCATTTTTCCAAGTCCCTGAATCATATTCAGTATGGGTTAGGACGTATTTGATATAGACATCCTGAGTTCTATAAGAGATACTGACAATCAATCGATATTTATTTCCTCTAATATTGAAAACTGTAAATTTGCCAACAGCATCCGCAGATGGATAGACAGATTTAACATCGTTAATATGTTGCCATTTTGCTTTACTAACAATCCGATACCAGTCATCCAAAGCAACTCTAGAGTCATCGTGATGCTTACAAAACTCAAGCAGAGCTTTTCTCGATATAACGTGCATTTTTTCTTCCCGTTCTGTTTCATATGAATGTCTTGATTGCTCCTTGTTAGTGAATTGTTAGTGAATTGTTAGTGAATTGTTAGTGAAACCAATAATTGATATTATGCTCTCAAGACGAGAACTTGTCAAGTATTTGACCAAATTGATAATCTGTAGCCACTTTTGTTTGGGAGAAAATACAAGTAGAGTTGCAGCGCTTCGCGCCGCAAACCGAAAAGAGGTTTTAAGACTTGTGTTGTAACATAGCTGTCTGCTTAAATAGCTGCTGATAATATCAAAAAGTTTACAAATTTTTATGAGCAGGGGCAACGGCAACAAAAGCGGCAACATGAAAACGATTTGGCTCGCACTAGCGTTAGTCGTCTTCGGCACGAGTATGGGGGCAGCGATCGCCTCACGATTTGTCACCTATCGCCCATCGTCTGTAAACTTAGCTAGTGAAACACCCGCAAATAATTCTGTAAATACTACCGAAAATAATCCTCAAAATAATTCCGTAGCAAATAGCGATGCATCAAATCTTGCGATCGCAAACCCTGTTGGAACCAACGCTGCAAGATCCTTTTGCCAATACAACGCCCTTGATTCCATAACAGCCACACTCTATCAAGTTCGAGCAATCAATGCGATCGCTAATGATCCCTTACCCACCATATCAACTCTAAGTGGTGTGCTTAATGCTGATCTAATGGCGAGTTTTACCCCTGCACCATTCCCACAAATTAGCGATCGCGCCCGTGCCGCCAAAATCCCGATCATCATGTATCACGACATCACCGCCGTTAAAGATGTCGATTGGGATGTCACACCTGAAGAATTAGAAAAGCATTTTCAAACGCTCCAAGAAGGCGGATATACACCAATTACGATGGATCGGATGGTTAACCATTTGCGAACTGGCGCTCAGCTACCCGAAAAACCCGTATTACTGACCTTTGATGATAATTATGTCGGTCAGTACAAATATGCATTTCCCTTGCTGCAAAAATATAACTATCCTGCGGTGTGGTCAGTGCATACAAGGTTTGTCGGTACGGCTGGGAAAAAGCCAAAAGCAACATGGGATCAACTGCGGGAAATGCAGAAAAGCGGTTTAATCACCGTGGCTTCCCATACAGTCAATCACCTCAACATGAAGACTCTCAGTAACGCCGAAATCGAGCGGGAAGTATTGGAATCTAAGAAGGTTCTGGAAAAAGAATTAGGAATTGCGATCGATTACTTTACCTATCCTGAAGGGGACTTTACAGAACGCGCCAAGGACAAGGTTAAAGAAGTTGGTTACAAAGCGGCGCTCTCGATGAGTCTCGATCCACGCCAAGAGCGATCAGCAAATGAGTCTGAGGATTTATTGACGATTATGCGCTATGGACAATCACGTTTTACTGATGCGATCGAGCAAGCTTCTAGTGGAGCGTCAGACAATCAATTTTCACTCTTACCCACGATTAGTAGTGGTGTGATTAATTTCACGACACCAGTTCAGAAACGCAAAGTTACCGTTGATGGGTTGGATATGACCTTGGTATATGGTGGTCGTGCGGTCACGGCTCACGCGGATAAACGCGCTCAGGTCGCCGAAATTCTTGCCATGATTCCTAGGGCGATCGCGGCTGTTGATGGTGGCTTTTTCTCCTTAGAGCGTATTGATGGCAATACGATGATTGGTCCTGTGATGAGTCAGTTTTCTAGCAATGCAGGAGTTTTTAATACTGGCAATAAAGGTGAAAATCCACTACTCAATGGTCGTCCTCTGGTTTTGATTAGTCCCACGAATATCAAATTTATTCCTTTTAATGCCACCAAACATGTTTCCTTAGAAAGTGTTAGATCTGAATTAGCGGATGTTACCGATGCCTTTGTGGGTGCGGGTTGGCTGGTTCGTGATGGTAAGCCACAAGCAGCCGAATCCTTTGGAAAATTGTATGGCTTTGATGCTAGTCGCGATCGCGCTTTCTGGGGGATTGATCGTTCTGGTAGACCCGTGATCGGCGTGACGATGGAAATGATCGATTCCGTAGGCTTGGGTAAAATCTTGGCGAAAGCAGGCTTACAAGATGTGGTCATGCTTGATTCGGGTGCAAGTGCTGCGCTTGCCTATCGTGGTAAGTCAGTAATGGCTTACGAGCCACGTCCTGTACCACATATCGTGGCGCTACTACCGCCCGATCCTGTCCCTGCACAAGCGACTGAGAAGCCAAATTGTCCAGTGAGTTCCAATCGTTTTTAAAAATCAAATGCAAAAATGTAGAGGCAATTCATGAATTACCTCTACATTTTTGCGTTTAAGTTCTTTAACTTGCAAGTGGTATAGCTCTATTTTGAATCTTTTTAATTAGTGTAGAAAAATTATTTAATAAACTTACGGCATCTTCATGCTCGGCTCCCAATCTAGCAAAAAACTCATTATCATCCATATCAATTCCATAGCAAACTTCATTCAGAGAATTATTAATGATAATCAATTCTTCTAGAGAGAATTTAACATGAATATCATTGTCTTCTTTTACGCTTAAAGGTTTCATGGTTAAGTGATGCCGATATCTACGGTTTCTAAAAATCGAGACTGGTGAAAAATAATTTTCACAGATCTTGATTATATTATTCTAAATATAACAATAATCTTTAAGTTAGGCTATCAAAGTATAATTTCCCTCGACGGGGCTTAAATATTGTTCCTCCATCAGGATCTCTGGGATTTAGAATAACAATGGCTCCAGTCCTGCTATCCCAATAGATTGTTCTCCCTGCCGAAACGTGCTTTATTTCTGTCGGATTTTCAATAATCGAAGTAACAATATCTTTTAGATCATCAGTTGTCGATATGTTAAATTCATGACTATGCTTGACATACGAATGTCCTTTAGCAATTCTTTCTGCAATCTTTTTGATAAACTCATTTGACATGCGACTTTCCCCTATGTGGTTTAACCAATTGAATCATATAGTTCTGATGTTTTTGCGAGCATAATTTCGCTAGAAAAACGCTCGCGATAGCGGGCATAGCCACTTTGGGCAAAGCGATCGCGTAATTCTTTATCCTTTATTAATTCCGCCAGTTTAGCGGCTAAACCATTAGGATCGCGGGGCATGACGATAAAACCAGTCTGACGATCGCTAACTTGTTCCGCAATACCACCCACACAAGTACCAACTACAGGCTTAGCTTGTGACATAGCTTCTGCACAGGCGAGACTACAAGCTTCTTGAAGAGAAGGCAGCACGAAAATATCAAACAATTGCATCAAGTTCGGTAAGTCATCGAGATAGCCCGTAAAAGTCACGCGATCGCTAATCCCTAAATCCAGAGCCTCCTGCTTAAGCGATGCTTCTAATTCCCCATTACCCGCAATCACCAATCTTAAGTCTTGCTCCCCTGTCCCCGTGGGAGAGGGGCTGGGGGTGAGGGCAGCAAAAGCTTGCAATAAATAAGTTAATCCCTTCGCCTCATTCAAACGCGCCGCCGTACCGAGAATGATTTGAGTTTCTGGATTGAGATGGAATCTTTCGGCAAGTTCCATAGATTTTGCGGAATCGAGAATTGGTTCTTTCACTCCGTTATAAATTAAATGGAGTTTCTGCTCATCTAGTCCTAATTCACGCAGCAGATTATATTCCGCTTCACAGACGCAAATTACTTGTGTCGCCAGCCAATTGCTAAACCAACAAGACATTTGATAGCTAAATCTTGCTCCTTCGCCATGATACCCATGCACCGTAAATATGATCGGTACTTTCCCTAATACCCACCGTACAGGAAGCATTAATTCATGAGCGCCATGCACATGGACAAGATCGATCGCCTGTTCTTTTCGGATTTCTTTAATTCCCGCCATCAGTTCGGGTAAGCCTTTAAAAAAATTAAAATCCCAGCGTGTAAATTCTCGTTGCAAAATTGGTAATTTTCTAAACTTTGCCGCGCCTTTACCATCGGGAGCTAATAGTGAAATTTTATAGCGATCGCCTAGTCCTTCGATAAGGCTGAGAGCTTGCTTTTCTGTGCCGCCCTGATTGAGATAGGGCAGAATGAATAAAATATGTTTTTTCAAGGTTAACTATTGATATTGCTGAACTAAAGTATTTCCTAGATTAACGATAAAATCGATGCATAAACTCGATCTTCAGAGAAATACACAAGAGACACACACAATGCTCACTAAAACTTCAAACAACTTTATACGACGCTTTCTGCTAGCTATGGGCGCTTTTGCGATCGCCATCTCATTACCCGAGATCGCGCAAGCCCATATTGGACATGATATCGGACATGGCGAAGCGATTGGCTTTATGCATGGACTCGAACATCCTATTAGTGGACTAGATCATATTTTAGCAATGGTTGCCGTAGGACTTTGGGCAGCGCAGTTAGGCGGTCATGCAGTTTGGTCAGTTCCACTGACTTTCGTGGGTGTTATGGCTTTAGGCGGAGTCTTAGGAATTACTGGTGTAACAATTCCATTTGTCGAGCAGGGCATAATAGCCTCTGATTTGCTGCTAGGTGGATTGGTGCTAATGGCAACTCGTTTACCTTTGGTGGCAAGTATCAGCATTGTCGGATTATTCGCAATTTTTCATGGCTATGCTCATGGTGCGGAAATGCCCAAAGAGGCGATCGCTTTGCAATATGCCGCAGGATTTATGGTGGCAACTGCGGCTTTACATCTATCAGGTGTAGGTGTGGCAATGTTGATGAACAAACTCTTCCAAGATCGTTTGGTTCGTCTCGCAGGTGGTGGAATTATTCTCGGCGGTATTTATGTGTTGATTAGTTCTTTTTAAGCACCTTGGAGGATTTTGAAAAGCGCCGCTTTCCAAAATCCTCTACTTAAGAATCTTAAGACTCACTCAAAAAGAATTAAAAGCTTGATTTTAGTAATGTAGGGGCAATTCATGAATTGCCCTTACGTTTGATTTTTGTGCATAAGTCCATGACTCTATCGATCTAAAGAGAGATTCTAGTGGGGCTAGAGCAGATTCTAGACCGCTTGCGTTAAGATTAATTAATTAAATCAGTCGTTCTTGGCAAAATCATCTAAGAACATCTCTATTGATGGAGCAGTAGTAGTGAAAAGCAGCAATAATAAAAACGATAATAATAAAAAGTGGAAAAATTTCGGTTTGTACGCATTGCTTGGCATTGTCGTCATTACCCTAGGTACAACCCTTTTAGAACAACCAACTACTCAAGTCGAGTGGCGCTATAGTAAGCTTCTCGAAGAAGTCAGAAAAAAACCAGCAGGTGTTTCTCGTATCACCCTTAGCCCCGATCGCACCTTTGCCGAAGCCACCGTGCCTAGTGCAGTTGAAGGCAAGAAAAAAGTGCGCGTCAATCTGCCCAACGACCCTGAATTCATCAAAACCCTCAGAGATAACAACGTTGAATTAGATGTCGCCCCCCGCCGTACCGATGGCGCTTTGATTCAAACCTTGAGCGGCTTGATTTTACCAATTTTGTTATTAGTGGGACTATTCTTTTTACTGCGCCGCGCCCAATCAGGTCCTGGCAACCAAGCCATGAATTTTGGTAAATCCCGCGCTCGTGTGCAGATGGAGCCACAAACACAGGTGACATTTACCGATGTTGCTGGCATTGAGCAAGCCAAATTTGAACTTACGGAAGTAGTAGACTTCCTCAAAAATCCCGATCGCTTTACGGCTGTCGGCGCAAAAATCCCTAAAGGCGTATTGCTAGTTGGACCTCCTGGAACTGGTAAAACCCTACTAGCGAGAGCCGTTGCAGGTGAAGCTGGCGTACCTTTCTTCAGTATTTCTGGTTCAGAATTCGTAGAAATGTTTGTCGGTGTCGGCGCATCGCGTGTGCGTGACCTGTTCGAGCAAGCCAAAGCAAACGCCCCTTGTATCGTCTTCATCGATGAAATTGATGCAGTCGGTCGTCAGCGTGGCGCTGGTTTAGGCGGTGGTAATGATGAGCGTGAACAAACCTTGAACCAATTGCTCACCGAAATGGATGGCTTTGAAGGTAACACAGGCATCATCATTGTCGCGGCAACAAACCGTCCTGATGTATTGGATGCAGCGCTACTACGTCCCGGTCGTTTCGATCGCCAAGTTGTGGTGGATCGTCCTGACTTTGCAGGTCGTCTAGAAATTCTTGGAGTCCATGCACGCGGTAAGACTTTATCCAAGGATGTCGATCTTGAAAAGATTGCCCGTCGTACCCCTGGATTCACAGGAGCGGATCTTTCCAACTTATTAAACGAAGCTGCAATTCTGGCTGCACGTCGTAACTTGACCGAAATCTCGATGGATGAAATCAATGATGCAGTTGATCGCGTCTTGGTGGGTCCTGAAAAGAAAGATCGCGTCATGAGCGAAAAGCGTAAAGAACTAGTTGCTTACCATGAAGCTGGTCATGCCCTCGTAGGTGCGTTAATGCCTGATTATGACGCAATTCAAAAAGTAACGATCATTCCTCGCGGTCGTGCGGGTGGATTGACATGGTTCTTGCCCACTGAAGAGAGAATGCAAAGCCGTGCTTACTTGCAAAACCAGATGGCAGTGGCTCTTGGTGGGCGCATCGCTGAAGAGATTGTATTCGGTGAAGAAGAAGTTACGACGGGTGCATCTAGTGACTTACAGCAGGTTGCATCAGTTGCGCGTCAAATGGTGATGCGTTTCGGGATGAGTGAAAAACTCGGACCTGTGGCTCTCGGACGTTCCAATGGCAATATGTTTCTTGGGCGTGATATTGCGGCTGAGCGTGACTTCTCGGAAGAAACCGCCGCTACGATTGATGATGAAGTTGGCATTTTGGTCGCCGATGCTTATCGCCGTGCTAAGCAACTTCTAATTGATAATCGTCATGTCCTCGATCGCATTGCTAAGGATCTCGTTGATCGCGAAACCGTTGATGCTGAGGAATTGCAACAAATTCTGGAGACTAACGAATTGAAGCTTGCTGCGGCACTTTAATTTATTAGTCTCCGAAAAAGAGGGCGCGTTGCGCCCTCTTTTTTGTTTTGCAATTCATGAATTGCCCCTACGTTAGAATCTTCGACTGAAATCTTTATATTTAACAGATAAAATTTTGGGATAAGATACAGACTTACCAAACTTCCCATGTGAGCGAGTCTGTCCCATGCAACAGCCTGAGATTCCCGCCAATGAGAGCGATCGCCTAGTCGCCCTTGAGCGCTACAAAATTCTGGATACATTGCCAGAACAGGTATATGATGACTTGACTCAACTGGCTTCACATATTTGTGGAACCCAAATCGCTCTAATCTCCTTGGTTGATTGCGATCGGCAATGGTTTAAATCGCGGGTGGGGCTTGATGCAACTGAGACATCTCGTGACATTTCTTTTTGTGGTCACGTTGTAGCGGCAAAAGCGATTTTGCATGTTCCAGATGCTACAGAAGATTCCCGTTTTGCAGATAATCCTTTGGTTGTTGGCGACCCAAAAATCAGATTTTATTTAGGAGTTCCTTTAATTACTCCCGATGACTACGCCTTGGGGACTTTATGTGTAATCGATATTGAACCCAAACAACTCACCTCCCAACAAATCAAACAATTAGAGATGCTCAGTCATTTGGTTGTCAGTCAGCTAGAGTTGAGGCTAGCTGAGCAAGCTTCTCGTCTGCTAGTCTCGGTGGTTGAGTCCTCGAATGATGCGATTGTCACAAATACTTTTGATGGAACGATCACCAGTTGGAATCCAGCCGCCGAGAGAATGTTTGGTTATTCCGTCGATCAAGTATTAGGAAAATCGATTTCCACGATGATTCCGAGCGAGCGCTTACACGAAGAAGGGATGTTTATTGAATTCCTCAAACGCGGAGAACGAATGGAACATTTTGAAAGTATTCGACTCCACAAAGATGGTAGTCACCGAGACGTATCTTTGACTATTTCGCCTTTAATTGATGGGACAGGCGAAGTTGTTGGTGCTTCCAAAATTGTGCGGGATATCACAGCAGTTAAACAATCGCAAACTCAACTACGAGATATCACCAATGCTTTAAATCACACAGCAATAGTGGCGATTACCGATGTTCGTGGCACAATTACCTTTGCCAATGACAAGTTCTGTGAAATTTCTAAATACAGTTATGAAGAATTAATCGGTCAAAATCATCGCATTCTCAATGCTGGGTATCATCCCCACGATTTTTTTGTGGAGATGTGGAAGGCGATCGCTAGCGGTAAAATTTGGCGAGGAGAAATTAAAAATCGGGCTAAAGATGGTGATTGCTATTGGGTGGACACGACGATTATTCCCTTTATTGACGAATGGGGCAAACCCTATCAATACCTTGCAATCCGCCAAGATATTACCGATCGCAAAAGCAATGAGACTAAACTCATCCAAGCAATCCGACTGAAAGATGAATTTCTTGCCAATATGAGTCACGAACTGCGAACGCCACTCAATGCTATTTTGGGAATGTCAGAAAGCTTGCAAGAACAAGTATTAGGCACAATTAACAAGGGACAAGCTGACGCGATATCGACGATCGAAAAAAGCGGAGAACACTTACTATCTTTAATTAATGACATTCTCGACCTATCGAAAATTGAATCGGGAAAACTGGAACTAGATATCGAAAAAGTTGCCATTGAACAGCTTTGTAAATCAAGTCTAACCTTTGTCAAGCAGCAAGCCTTCAAAAAGCGAATTCAGTTAAATGTGAAATTGCCTCAAGATTTAGGGGAAATACTCTTAGATCAACGTCGTATCCGACAAGTGTTGATTAATTTGTTAACCAATGCTGTAAAATTTACACCCACAGGCGGTAAAGTCACACTAGAAGTGTATTACGATCCCCTAGAGATAGATTTTGTCGAACATAAATCCTTAAGTGCCATACTTCAGCCAAGTAGCACCGATGGGAAATATGTAGATTGCGTTCTCGAGGATAGACGATATCTTTGCTTTTCTGTAATCGATACTGGTATTGGCATTTCCCGCGTAGATCAGGAAAGACTTTTTCAACCCTTCATGCAGATTGATAGCAAGCTCAATCGCGAATATGAAGGAACAGGACTGGGACTCGCTTTAGTCAAACAAATTGTCGAACTACATGGAGGTAATGTCAGGCTTCGCAGCGAGCTGAATGAAGGTAGTTGCTTTACTGTGCGTCTGCCATATATCTGTCAATCATTGAATACCGAGGAAACGTCATCCACGCATCCATCAGACATTCTTACAGAACAAACTAAGAAGATTGATCTCTCTGAAAATCTTCCCGATCGCAGTTCGGTTAACGCTTATGAAAGCACAACTATTAATTTACCTCTGCCGCTCATTCTAATCGCAGAAGATAACGAAGCCAATATCATCACAGTTTCCAGCTATCTCGAAGCTAAAGATTACCGCGTTGTGATTGCGAAAAATGGCAGTGAGGCGATCGCTATTACTAAAAGTGATCGCCCAGATTTGATTTTGATGGATATCCAAATGCCAGTTATGGATGGACTCGAAGCGATCGCGCAAATTCGCCTCGATCCTAGTTTGGCTAACATTCCGATTATCGCCTTAACTGCATTGACGATGGAAGGCGATCGCGATCGCTGTTTGGCGATTGGCGCTAATGAATACATCAGCAAACCGATCAAACTGAAGCAGTTAATTCTTGTAATTCAAAAATTACTCAAAAGATGATCGGCGCAAAGCGTCACACCTAGCCATGCTATTATCCTGAAATTTTACAATTAAAAAACTTACTCTAAATTTGTCCTATGAAACAGCCTGAAATTCCAGCCAACGAAAGCGATCGCAAGGCTTCAGAATTACAACTAGGTGAAGTTTTAAACCTTCAACAAGCGATTTTAGATAGCGCTAACTTTGCCATCATTTCCACCGATGTACAGGGAACTATCCAATCTTTTAATGCTGCTGCGGAGATGTTGTTAGGCTATGCCGCATCAGAAATTATTGGTAAAACTAGCCCAGCAATTTTTCACGATCTCGATGAAGTTGTTTCCCAAGCTAAGCATTTATCTCAAGAACTAGAAAGAGATATCGAAGTTGGGTTTGAAGTCTTTGTTGCCAAGGCAAGATTGGGGCAGGTATACGAACGGGAATGGACTTATATTCGTAAAGATAGCTCAAAATTTCCTGTAATGCTGACGATTACGGCAATTCGCACAGTTCGAGGCGAAATTACTGGTTTTATGGGGATTGCTAAAGATATTACTGCGGAAAAGAAATCTGAGAAGCAATTAAAAGATATCACCGATGCCCTCCATCAAACAGCAATTGTTGCCATTACCGATGTCCAAGGAATAATAAATTTTGTCAATGATAAATTTTGTGAAATTTCCCAATATAACCGTGAGGAGTTAATCGGACAAAATCATCGCCTTCTCAATTCTGGATATCATCCCCGTCAGTTTTTTGTGGAGATGTGGAAAAAGATCTCTAGCGGTCAAACTTGGCGGGCTGAAATCAAAAACCGAGCTAAGAATGGTTCATTTTATTGGGTCGATACGACAATCGTTCCTTTCCTAAATGAAGGTGGCAAGCCCTATCAATACTTGGCTATTCGTAAGGACATCACAGCCCGCAAAGCCGCCGATATTGAATTACAAAAGTTGTCATTGATTGCTAGCAAAACGGATAATGTGGCGATCGTGACTAATCCTCAAGGACAAATTGAATGGGTTAACCATAGTTTTCATAAATTGACGGGTTATACCTTGGCTGAAGCGATCGGTAAAAGACCGGGGGCTCTTTTACAAGGAGAGAAAACTTCTAAGGAGACAGTCGATTCAATTCGCTATGCCTTGGCAAGGCAAGAACCATTCTCTGGTGAGATCCTCAACTATGGCAAGGAGGGAAGACCATATTGGTTATTGCTGCATATTAACCCTGTCTTTGATGACGATGGCAACTTAGTCAATTTCATTGCGATCGAAAATGAAATTACGACCCGCAAAGAAATTGAAATAAGCCTGCGACAGGAGGTGGAAGGGGCGATGAAAAAGTTACGCGCTATGAATGAGCAACTAGAAGTTAGTAATCGCGAATTATTAGATTTTGCCTATGTTTCTTCCCATGATTTGCAGGAGCCTTTACGCAAAATTCAGGCTTTTGGCGATCGCCTCAAATCCACTTGCAATGATGGACTGAACGAAAAAGGACAGGACTATTTAGAGAGAATGTTAAATGCGGCGGGACGCGCTCAGGTTTTAATTAACGATCTGCTATCTTTTTCCCGTGTCACCACCCAAGCTAAACCCTTTACACCAGTTGATTTATCGGAGATTTTAGATGGCGTTCTTTCAGATTTAGAGATTCGGATCGAGCAAACTGGGGCTACAGTGGAACGCGATCACCTGCCAACTATTGATGCTGATGCGATGCAAATGCGACAAATTTTGCAGAATCTCATCGGCAATGCGCTCAAGTTTCGCCAAGAAGGGATTGCGCCGTTAGTACAGGTGCGATCGCGGATGCTTACGAAACATGGCGAAGAATATTGTGAAATTCGTGTCATCGATAATGGCATTGGCTTTGAGCAGAAATATACCGATCGCATTTTCCAGATTTTCCAACGTCTGCACGGACGCGGCACTTATGAAGGTACTGGCATTGGACTCGCAATCTGTCGTAAAATTGCAGAACGTCATGGCGGATCGTTACTCGCTGAAAGTGAACCAAATCAAGGCGCAACTTTTATTTTCACAATGCCTATCCATCACCTCCAAGGAGATTTTCTCGATGCCCATTAAAGGAAAAAGTGTTACGATTTTGGTAGCCGAGGACGATGAAGACGATCGCCTGTTGATGCAAGAAGCCTTAGAAGAAAATCGCCTTGCTAACGATCTACATTTTGTTGTCGATGGCGAAGAATTGATGGATTATCTCCTGCATCGCGGCAAATATAGCGATCCTAAAAGTGCGCCTCATCCCAGTTTGATCTTGCTTGATTTAAATATGCCGCGCAAAGATGGACGCGAAGCCCTCAAAGAAATCAAAGCCGATCCCAATCTCCGCAAAATTCCGATTGTCGTCCTGACGACTTCTAAAGCCGAAGAAGATATTCTCCGCACCTACGATCTCGGCGTGAGTTCATTTATTGCCAAGCCCGTCGTCTTTGACTCAATGGTGCAAATCATGAAAATGTTGGGGACTTATTGGTTTGAAATTGTGGAATTACCCGATCGTGCTTCTAGGGAATAACCGAATGCAAGCTAATATTTGTAAGGTTCTACTTATTGATGATGACGAAGATGACTACATTGTGACTCGTGATTTTTTGGGCGAGGCTGAGCAGTTATCTTTTAAATTAACTTGGGTCGATAACTACGATGATGGATTAGTAGAAATTGGCAAAAATCAGCATGATTTGTATCTTTTGGATTTTCGACTCGGCAGGGGCAATGGATTAGAACTTTTAGAAGAAGCGATCGCCAAGGGCTGTAATAAGCCGATTATTTTATTAACAGGGCTGGGTGATAGTGAAATCGATCAAAGAGCCATGAAATCTGGTGCATCGGATTATTTAGTCAAGGGCAGATTTTTGAGTGCCACGTTATTAGAGCGCTCAATTATCCATGCGATCGAGCGCAAACATTCCGAAAATCGCCAATTGCAATTAGTCGGTGAATTAGCAGCCGTCAATCAAGAACTCAAAGAGTTTGCCTATATCATCTCCCACGATCTCAAGGCTCCATTGCGGGGCATCTCGTCTCTAGCGGATTGGCTGCGAAGTGATTATGGCGATCGCCTTGATGATGAAGGTCGCGATATGCTGCAACTGATGAGCGGTCGAGTGCGGCGCATGAGTGACTTAATTGACGGAGTGTTGCAATATTCTCGTGTGGGGAGAGTGCGCGAAGATAAAAGCCTCATCGATCTCCAAGTTCTAGTCCGTAATACGATCGATGCGATCGCGCCACCATCGGGCATAAAAATCGAAATCGATACAAATTTACCAACATTACTTGCTGAAAAGCACCGAATGCATCAGGTGTTTCAAAACTTGCTAAGCAATGCTGTCAAATACATGGGTAAATTAGAGGGAGAGATTCATGTTGGGTGTATCGAAGCTAATGGTTTCTGGCAATTTTATGTCAGAGATACAGGTATTGGCATTGAGCCAAGACACTTCGACAAGGTGTTTCAGATTTTTCAAACCCTAGTACCGCGTGATCAATCTGAAAGTACGGGGGTAGGATTGGCGATCGTCAAAAAAATTGTCGAAATTTATGGCGGTCAAACTTGGCTTTCATCTGAGGTTGGTAATGGGAGTACGTTTTATTTCACCATGCCCATACCAGAAAATTCGGCTGAGGCTTAAAAATCATGAGAGACTTCGACCCGATTTTATTAGTTGAAGATGATCTGCTGGATATCATGACTCTCAAACGCGGGTTAAAAGACATCCATGCAAATAATCCTCTCTATGTTAGCCATAATGGTGAGGCTGCTCTAGAGTTTTTGCGCGATCCTGTCAATCCTATTCCAGCATTGATTTTACTGGATTTGAATATGCCGAGAATGAATGGGCTGGAGTTTCTCAAAATTCTCAAAGCTGATGCCGATTGGTGCAAAATTCCTGTGGTGATCTTGACGACCTCGCAAGAAGAACAGGATCGCCTTGCCAGCTTTGAGTTAAGTGCCGCAGGGTATATCGTTAAACCTTTGGAATATCCCGCTTTTGTCGAAAAGCTACTCGTTCTTTATCAGTATTGGCGTTTAAGTGAAATCCCTAATTTAATTAGCTAATTTATTACCTTCTTTAATTTGAAAATTTAGATATGAATTTTCCCGTCCCCCTCAATAGTTCAACCAAAATTCAGCTTCTATACGTGGAAGATGATCAAATCGATCGCCTAGCTTTCACTCGTTATGTGAAACAAATGGAATTACCCTACGAATATACCCTAGCAAACTCGTTGTCAGAGGCGTTAGAGATACTTCGCGATCGCACATATCAAATTGCTATTCTCGATTACAACTTAGGCGATGGTCATTCTAACGAACTTTTTCCGATTCTCAAAGTACAAAATTGTCCATTTGTGATCTCGACAGGGAGTGGTGACGAAGAAACAGCCGTGAGATTGATGAGTCAAGGAGCTGCCGACTATCTGATTAAAGATCCCGAACGAAATTACCTTAAAATTTTATCTACAACTATCAATAAAACCTTGAGCCGTCATCAAAGCGAGGGGCAATTACAATTACTCAACCGTGCGATGCAGAGCGTCAAAGATAGTATTTACATTTTAGATGATGAAGGAAAATTACAATATATCAACAATGCTCTTGCCGAATTGAGTAATATTTCCCCCGAAGCGGCGATCGGGCAACCGATTCAAGTTTTAAAGCAACCTTATTTAGAAGAATGGTTAGGAGAAATTCGTTCCTGTTCTGACGCGAGTTGCAGTACCGAAGCAGAAATTTTAATGTGTCGAGCCGATAGCAGAAATTTTTTGGCTTTAGTATCCGAATCTTGTGTTCTGGAAAATACCCACATAAATAGGGTGGGTGTAATTCGTGATGTCACTTCTCTAAAGGGAATTGAACTTGAATTACGATACTATCAAGAAGGCTTAGAAAATGTTGTTAAAGAACGTACTAGCCAATTACAACAGGCGATCGCGGATTTGCAACAAGAAAATCAAGAACGCTTAAAAATCGAGGAGTCATTACGAGCTAGTCGCGATCTCCTTCAACAACAACAGGAATTTTTTAGATTAGTCATTGATAGTAATCCCAACATGATATACGTCAAAGATTGGGATGGTCGCTATCTCCTTGCTAATCAGACCATAGCTGAATTTTATAAGACCACAGTTCAAAACCTTTTGGGTAAGACAGATACCGACTTTAATCCCAACGCTATAGATGTAGAGCGATTTCTTGAAGAAAATCGCCAGATAATTGCAACTCAGCAAGAGTTTTTCCTACCCGAAGAGAAAATATCTCTCACAGAATTTGATTCTCAATGGCTCCAGTGGCAAAAGCGCCCGATTAAAATATTTGGCAATACAGATGGAGTTTTGGGAGTTGGCGTAAATATTACGGCTCGAAAACAGATCGAGATTTCCTTAAGTGAGAGCCAGAAACGCTTTGAGTCTCTAGCCGCAGTTGCGCCTGTGGGCATTTATCGTACTAATACCACTGGTGATGCGATCTACCTCAACGATCGCTGGTGTGAGATCGCAGGCTTGACCGCCGCAGAAGCATCTGGTCCTAACTGGGCGAGAGCATTGCATCCTGAAGATCGCCAAAAAGTTGGCGCAGAATGGTATGCCTCCGTACAGGAGCATCGCCCGTTTGAGCTTGAATGCCGTTTTCAAAAGCCCGATGGCACTATAACTTGGGTACTTTCACGAGCCAGAGCCGAACACGATATCTATGGTGAAATCATTGGCTATGTGGGGACGATTACTGATATTAGCGATCGCAAACGCGCCGAGACGGTCTTACAAAAACTAGTAACAGGAACCGCCGCCGTTACAGGAGCAGACTTTTTTGTGGAATTGGTGCATCACATTGCCGAGGCTCTTGATGTCACCTACGCTCTCGTGACCGAATTTGTTGGCGATCAATTAGTTACGTTAGGATTCTGGGCAAATGGAAGTTTACAACCTTCTATTTCCTATCTGCCAGCCAAGACTCCCTGCGAAATTTGTTTGCAAGAGGGACAATATCATTGTGAGCAATATGTCTCAAAAATTTTTGCGGAAGATCTTGATCTTGTGTCCATGCAAGCTGAAGGCTACTTGGGAATTGCTTTGAAAGACGATCATGGCAGGGCCATTGGTAATCTTTGTATTTTAGACACACAGCCTATTTCCGAAATTAAAAGGATTGAGGCGATCGGGCTTTTGCAAGTATTTGCGGCGAGAGCTTCGGCGGAATTACAGCGCAAAAATGTCAACGAATCACTCAATCGCCTAAATCAAGAGTTAGAGATGCGTGTCCAAGAACGTACTCAAAAACTACAAGAACGGGAGGAACAACTTCGGGATTTATTTGACAATGCTACTGATTTAATCCAAAGTGTATCTCCCGAAGGAAACATCTTATTTGTAAATCAAGCGTGGAAAAGAACATTAGGTTATAGCGACGTTGAACTAGAAAATTTATCAATTTTTCAAATCATCCAGCCCGAAGACCTTGAACATTGTCAGAGCGCCATGCAAAATCTATTTGCGGGCGATCAATGTGTAGCGATCGAAACTAGATTTATAACTAAGGAGGGGCGCACTATTGTTGTGGAAGGTAATGTGAATTGTCAATTAAAAGATGGCAGACCAGTTGCTACTAGAGGGATCTTCAGAGATGTTACCGAACGCAAACAGGTAGAAAATGCTCTTCTTGAATCACAGCGTTTTCTGCAACTAGTGCTTGATACATTTCCATTGTTTGTATTTTGGAAAGATCGTCAATCAGTTTATTTAGGTTGTAACCAAAACTTTGCTGTAGGCGCGGGTTTAAGCCTGTCATCAGAAATAATAGGTAAGACTGACTATGAGATGCCTTGGAGGGAAAGTGATGCGGAGAAATATAGAAATGATGACCAGCAAGTCATAACCTCTGGCACACCTAAACTAAATATTATTGAAACTCAATATCAGGCAAATGGACAAATTATTTGGTTAGAAACTAATAAAATTCCTTTGCTTGACTTACAAGGTGATGTAATAGGTGTTTTAGGAACCTATCAAGATATTAGCGATCGCAAATTTGCGGAAGAAGCCCTAGCCGAAAGCGAAGCATTTAATCGTCAGTTAGTCGAAGAATTTCCCATTGGCTTAGCAAGCTGTAGCATGGATGGTCAAATCATCTATGTCAACTCCGCCTTTGCCAAAATGCTAGGACGCACTATCGAAGAAACCCTAGAACTTACTTACTGGGATATAACTCCCATCAAATATGCCCAGCAAGAAGCAGCCCAATTAGAAAGTCTCCAGATCGAAGGACGCTATAGTTCCTATGAAAAAGAATTCATTCATAAAGATGGTCATTTGGTTCCAGTCCTTTTAAATGGATTAGCGATCCTCCAAAAAGGAGAGTTAATTATCTGGTCGAGCGTACAAGATATTAGCGATCGCAAACAATCTGAAGCAAAATTGCAACTGGTCAACGAAGAACTCATGCGAGCTACCCGTCTCAAAGATGAATTCCTTGCTAATATGAGCCATGAACTGCGGACACCGCTCAATTCGATTTTGGGCATGAACGAGGGGCTACAGGAAGGAATATTTGGCAGTATTAATGAGCGCCAACTTAAAGCATTGAGAACCATTGAAAATAGTAGTACGCATCTTTTGGCCTTGATTAATGACATTCTCGATGTTGCCAAAATCGAGTCGGGACAGATTACCCTAGATTTAACTGTTACAAATATAGAAAGCCTATGTACATCTAGTTTGTCATTTATCAAGCAGCAAGCATTAACAAAACGCATTCAATTAATACCTAGAATTCCTAAGCTTTTACCAGCAATCAGGCTAGATGAAAGGCGGATTCGACAAGTCCTAATCAATCTTCTCAATAATGCTGTTAAATTCACTCTAGAAGGAGGGACAATCACTTTAGAAGTATCGGAAGTTCGCCTTGAAAGCAGTACAACCAATCTAACGCCTCTAAATTACTTAAAGATAGCTGTGATTGATACGGGGATAGGCATCTCAGCAGAGAACATCCAGAAACTCTTTCAACCTTTTATCCAAATCGATAGTGCGCTGAACCGTCAATATACTGGCACGGGATTGGGATTGGCTTTAGTCAAAAAGCTTGTCGAACTACATGAAGGAACCGTAGAACTGACAAGCGAGGTGGGAGTCGGTAGTTACTTTGCGATCGCTCTTCCACTGAATATAGGCGAACCAGCGATCGAAGCTCTAACTGAGCATGATTTGTCAAAAGAGTCTCTGATAGGTCAAAGCCAAATTGAGAGACCAATTTCACCCTTAATTTTGCTAGCTGAAGATAACAAAGCTAATATTGCGTCATTCACTAGTTACCTTGAAGCTAAGGGCTACCGCATTTTATTGGCAACTGATGGACAACAGGCGATCGATCTTACCAAAGCGGAGCATCCCGACTTGATTTTGATGGATATCCAGATGCCAGTTATTGATGGGATTGAAGCAATTAAACTAATTCGACTCAATCCCGATTTAGTAAATATTCCAATTATCGCCTTAACAGCTTTGGCAATGGCAGGCGATCGCGAAAAATGTCTAGCAGCAGGCGCAAATGAATATCTGCCAAAACCCATCAAGCTTAAGCAGTTGGATGCTAGTATTCAACAAATTTTAAGTGCCGAGAAAAAGTAACGTGTAATTTTTGGGTGTCTTTCTAGCCTTAACATTTCTAGCCTCGAAATATATGAGAAAAAATTCATCAGAAAAAAAGTTCTTCAATTCACCGTTCATCAATTCATCTAAGTCAGTAAATTTTGGGATCGCTTCTATAGGTACGCGATTATTTTTATCAATAATGACACCTGTTACTATCGGATTAGCTGGATTAGGGACTCTATTTTATTTTAATTTGGAGGCTGACAAGCTACACCATTTAACTGCGGAAGCGGAACTCAAAGTTAGAGAAATAGATACTGAGCTTCGTAACAGTGAGGTTTTTTTAAAGGGTTTAGTCGTAGCAACTATCAATTTACAAAATAACGGGGTGCGATCGCCATCTGCTTACGACCAACTAGTTCTTTCATCTATGTCTATTCGTCCAAAACTAATTACTGGCTTTGGCGTGATGCAGACTCCAAATGGCTTAGTAGATCGCCAGTGGTTTGGAGCTTATATCGAAGAGACACAAGCAAATCGAGGCGTTAAACTTCCCGAAGATGCCAATTATAGTTTGGTGGAACTTTGGCAAGTAGATAAATATCCTGAGTTGCAATATTATACGGATGCTGTTAAGGCGAACAAGTATTTTTGGTCAAAGCCATATATTAATGAGATTTACCCAGTTCCATTGGTGACGTATGCAGGTCCCATTCGTGATCGCAATGGAAATCTGATTGGGATAGTGAATGGTGATATTAACATTAGAGATCTTAACCTTAACGATCAAAGTAAGTCGAAGGAAGGTGGATATTCAGTGTTTGTCACTCAAGAAGGAATACTGTTAAGCTATGCGCCTGAACCAAACAAAGTATCCCGTCTAGAAAACATTGCATCAGTTCCCTCATTGAAAGTTGTTTGGGATGATGTTCAATATGCATTGGCTCAAGGGAAATCTCAAGGATTTATCGTGTCAACTGCGACGCAAAGTTACTGGGTTTATGAGAGAGTGCCAAGTAGTCAATGGGTGATGTTGCAATCTATTCCCTATGATACGGTTATCAAGCCCGCGTTATTGCTCTCTTTCAGTGCAACTCTCTCGTTAGCGATCTCCTTGGCTTTTGTCGTGGCGATATTTATCCGTTATCTAAACCGCCGATTGCAACCAATTTTAGAGGCTTGCGATGAGACATGTATAGGAAGCGCTGAGCATATTAGAGCCAAAGATGAAATTAGTCATTTAACAACATCCTTCTTCAATATGATGGATCGCCAAGAACATCTTTTACAGCGATTGCAACAAGCTAATGTCCAACTAATTGAGTCTCATCGTCTCAAAGATGAGTTTCTTGCTAATATGAGCCATGAACTGCGGACACCGCTCAATTCGATTTTGGGCATGAACGAGGGTCTACAGGACGAAGTATTTGGCAGCATTAATGAGCGTCAACTTAAAGCACTGCAAACCATTGAAAATAGTAGTAGGCATCTTTTAGCATTGATTAATGACATTCTCGATGTTGCCAAAATTGAGTCCGGACAGGTCACGCCAAATTTGGCTGTTACTAATATAGAAAGCTTATGTACATCTAGTTTGGCATTTATCAAGCAGCAAGCATTAACAAAAAGAATTCAATTAATACCTAGAATTCCTAAGCATTTGCCAGAAATAGTACTTGATGAAAGGCGGATTCGTCAAGTCTTAATTAATCTGCTCAATAATGCTGTTAAATTTACTCTAGAAGGAGGGACAATTACATTAGAAGTATCGCAAGTTCAACTTGAGAGCAGTACAACTAATCTAACGGCTTTAAATTACTTAAAGATAGCTGTGATTGATACGGGGATAGGCATCTCATCGGAGAACATCCAGAAACTCTTTCAACCCTTTATCCAAATCGATAGTGCGCTGAACCGTCAATATACTGGCACAGGATTGGGATTGGCTTTAGTCAAAAGACTTGTAGAACTTCACGAAGGAACCGTAGAACTGACAAGCGAAGTGGGAGTCGGTAGTTGCTTTGCGATTAATCTTCCCTTTAATATCGGCTCCCCAGCAATCGAAGAAAAAACTGAGCAGGACTTGTCAGGGCAGTCTCAGATAGGTCAAAGCCAAATTGAAGAACTAATTTCACCCTTAATTTTGCTAGCGGAAGATAACGAGGCTAATATTACGACATTCTCCAGTTACCTCAAAGCTAAGGGCTATCGCCTTTTATTAGCAACTGATGGACAACAGGCGATCGCCATTGCCAAAAGTGATCGCCCAGATTTGATTTTGATGGATATCCAAATGCCAGTTATGGATGGACTCGAAGCGATCGCGCAAATTCGCCTCGATCCTAATTTGGCTAACATTCCGATTATCGCCTTAACTGCATTGACGATGGAAGGCGATCGCGAAAGATGTCTAGCATCTGGAGCTAGTGATTATTTAGCTAAACCAATTAAGCTAAGGATATTAGCTCAAATGATTCAAACATGGTTGACTAAGTAATTGTTAGGATATTTAAGCCATATTTGGGGATGAATGTTGCAGTACTAATCAATAAAATCTATCCATAAACTTATCCCTAAAATCCCAAGGCTAAGCCAGATTAAAAAGCAAGTACGAGTCAGTGATAAAGCTTTTTGAATTTTTGGTACAGCGATCGCTTCAATGGCATCTCCTAGCAAAGGCTTCTGTTTGACTATGCCCCGATAACGATTTTCGCCGCCTAACTGGACTTGCAAGATCGCTGCATAAACACATTCGCTCCAACCTGAATTAGGGCTAGGGTCTTTTTTCGCATCCCTTTGGCATAGTTGCCATACATAAAGAGGCTTACCTGAAACTAAAGCTAAGGTAATCACGGTCAAGCGGCAGGGAATCCATGTCAAAATATCATCGGTTTTGGCGCTAAACCAACCTAAATCACCATAGGGGGCTTCGCGATATCCCACCATCGAGTCGAGGGTACTAGCTGCTTTGTAGGCGATCGCTAAAGTTACGCCGCCATAGGGAAATAATAGGGAACCGAGCAGGGCATAAAATAATGGTGAAGTAACGGCATCGATCGCATTTTCGGTGACGGTTTCCAGTACAGCGCGTAAAATTTCAACCTCAGAAAGATCTTCTGTGTCGCGCCCCACATAACGACTTAGTTCTTTTCTGGCGCTGGCGATATCGCCTGTTTGCAAAACTCCTAAGACGGACTCGGCGGCATCGCGGAGACTACGACCCGCAAAACAGGCGGCTAATAGAATCGTGGAAACGGCGATCGCTAAGATTGGGTGCAATTGAGAACAGGCGATCGCGATCAGCCAAACTGCTAATCCACTACCCAAAATCATGCTGCTCCCTAAAACACATCCTAATATTTTCATCATTAAGGGCGAAAATCGGGGAATACGCTGATGGGTCAGGGGATCTTCGATGATGACTAAGTTTGTGAATTTGGCAATGAGCCAGCCCATAATCTGTACAGGATGGAGCCAATTCACGGGATCGCCAATTAGGTAATCAAGGATTGCCGCGAAAATTAAAATCAACAAATCATTCTTTTCAGCCATCAATTTTCTGCTAGATCGTGCATCTGTTAATATACCAATATCTAGATAGTTAGCTCGCGCATCGGGTTTATCACTCAAAAGTCATGACCAACCAGCCAAAGAAAGCTACAACCAGACGTAAACCTAAAGCATCAAACAACAAAACTCCTCCAGTCTATTTTCTTTCATTGGAAGTGGAAAATGTTCTTTGTTTCAAAGGGAAACAGGAACTTAAGTTTTCAGATAATCAAGGAAACCCATCACAATGGACTGTTATTTTAGGAAATAACGGAGTTGGGAAAACAACACTTTTACGTTGCTTAGCGGGAATGGGAATAGGATTGATCCTAAATGAGGGAGATAATTTCTTTGTTACTCCTTTACTATTTGAGGTTTTCAATAATCCTAATCCTATATGGCAGGAGATAAATGTTTTAGAGGATAATGGAGCTAAAGTTAAAAGTTACCTAGTTAGTGGTAGCAATCTCTTAGAAATCAATAAATTTAAAAATTTAGAACTTACAATCTCCAATATTGAAATATTTGTTGGAAGAGGCAGCATGATGCAAGGCATATTAGACTTAAGAGATTTAGTCTGCTATGGCTATGGCGCGACACGTAGATTAGGTGAAACGATTCTAAGTGAGCGGATCTCCTCTGACAATTCAGCAAGTCTTTTTTCGGATAATGCTACGCTTGTCAATGCAGAAGAGTGGTTATTACAAACTGATTATGCAATTAAATCTTCTTCTGGTAAGCCACATAATCGTTTTAAAAAGGAATTTGATATTATTATCGAAACTCTGAAACGAATTTTGCCAGATGTGACAGATATTCATATAGCACCAGCAGATGAATTCCATTCTAGACCTAGAGCAGAATTTCAAACACCTTATGGATGGGTAAGTCTATCTAGCTTAGGTTTGGGATATCGCACCACGATCGCTTGGATGGTCGATCTAGCTGTGCGATTATTTAAACGTTATCCTGATAGCGAAGATCCACTTGCGGAACCTGCGATCGTTTTGGTTGATGAAATCGATTTGCATATGCATCCAAAATGGCAAAGGGATATTATGCAATTTCTTACCGATCGCTTCCCTAATACGCAATTTATTGTTACCGCCCATAGTCCGCTCGTAGTCCAAGCTGCACAGGATGCAAATATTGTCTTGTTACGACGAGAAGGCGATCGCGTAGTGATTGATAATAATCCAGAAATTATCGAAAATTGGCGAGTCGATCAAGTTCTGACCAGTGTTTTTGAAATGCCATCAGCACGACCTGCGAAAATTGAGCCTTTGCTACAACGCCGTAAAGAAATCCTCACTAAACCAAAACTGACAGCAAGCGATCGTGCCGAATTAAAAGAATTAGAAGCAAAAATCGGAACTTTGCCTACTGCCGAAACTTCCGAAGATATCAAAGCTATGGATATTATTCGCCGTGCCGCCAAATTGTTAGACCAACCTGTGACGGAGGCAGTTGAGTGATTCGGATTCACAAACCCAAAATAGCCCCAAAAAAATTAACCACAGACGGTAAGCAAAAATGTAAATCCCACTGTGACGCATATTCTCTCAATCCATCTGCCTATGAAACCAACACAGGAAAATTTGATTTTGCGAGTTCTATCTATGCCCACGAAAGCGTTAAGGAAGCCTTAATCAAGGCGCAGCATCAGAAATGTTGTTTCTGCGAAAGGATCATTGGTAAAAATGGCGATGTCGAGCATTTTCGTCCTAAAGGGGCGTATCAACAGGCTCAAGGCGAATCCTTAAAGCATCCAGCCTACTACTGGTTAGCCTATCAATGGGAAAACCTCTATCTCTCCTGTTCATCCTGCAATTCAAGACACAAGAAGAATCTATTTCCTCTGCAAGACCCAAGCAAACGTGCAACCAATCATACTCAACGGATTACCAAAGAAAGCCCCTTGTTTATCGATTGTGGGAAAGAGAATCCTGAAGAGTTTATTGGCTTTCGGGCTGAATATGCCTATGCAATTGACGGAAATAAAAGGGGACAAATTACGATTGATTATTTAGATCTTAATTCTGACGATCTGATTGAATCTAGGCGACAAAGACTGAACGATCTACGAGAACTAAACAAAATTTTAGTTTCAGCTATTGAAAATCCCCATAATCAAAAACTACAAGAACTAGCTGATGAAATAAAAGTACATCTAGAAGCATCTCTTGCGGATAGTGCAGTATTTGCGGCGGCGGCTCGTTGTGCAGTTAAAGCGAAATTTCAGGAGTCAGATCTAATTTGATCCTCTAACAATAAAAAAGTTAAGATGGTAGACTCTAAGTAAATTTCTTGTAACTCTTGTAAATTAATAAAGGTCACGACATCAAGTTATGGATGCAGTTGCAGTAAAGCCCAGCGAAAGCAAACCTAGTGATATTAAACCTAGTGATATCCTGCGGCAAGCCGATACCGAAAAACTAGCGCGGATTCGCCACACTTGCTCCCACGTCATGGCAATGGCAGTCCAAAAGTTATATCCCGATGCAAAGGTGACTATCGGCCCTGCAACTGAGAATGGCTTTTATTACGACTTCGATCGCAAAGAGCATTTTACGCCCAGTGATCTCAAGGCGATCGCTAAGGAAATGAAGCGGATCATCAAGTGGAATCAGCCCCTTGTGCGTCAGGAGTTGCCTCGCCCTGAGATGCTTGCGGAAATCGAAAGACTAAACGAGCCTTACAAAATTGAATTATTAGCTGCCATTCCTGAAGGGCAGAATATTAGCCGTTATTTCATCGGCGATCCTGAGAAACTTGAAAAACAACCTTGGTGGGATTTGTGCGCGGGACCTCACCTCGCCAGTACTGCCGATATTCATCCCGATGCTTTCGCCCTTGAGAGCATTGCAGGAGCCTATTGGCGCGGTGATGAAAAAAATCCGATGCTTCAGCGTATCTATGGTACGGCTTGGGAAACCCCCGAACAACTTCAGGCTTACCATGCCATGCTCGAAGAAGCCAAACGTCGCGATCACCGCACCATTGGTAAAGATTTGCAACTATTCAGTATTCAAGAAGAGGCTGGTGGTGGTCTAGTATTCTGGCATCCACGCGGCGCGATTATCCGCAACACGATCGAGACTTTCTGGAAAGATACTCATACTAAAAATGGCTATGAGGCTGTTACCACTCCTCACATGGCAAACCTTGACCTGTGGAAAATCTCAGGACATAACGACTTCTATCGCGAAAGTATGTTTCAGCCGATGGAAGTGGAGCATCAAGTTTATCAGCTTAAGCCGATGAACTGTCCGTTCCATGTGTTGATTTATAAAGACACTTTGCATTCTTACAAAGAGTTCCCAATTCGCTACGCCGAACTTGGTACTGTGTACCGTTATGAGCGCTCTGGAACTATGCATGGTTTAATGCGTGTGCGCGGCTTTACTCAAGATGATGCTCACATCTTCTGCACTGAAGCACAAATTGAGGAAGAAATTCTTGGCGTTCTCAATCTAGCCGAATTGATTCTTTCAACCTTTGGCTTTGAGAATTATGAAATCAATCTCTCTACCCGTCCCGAAAAATATGTCGGCTCCGATGAGATCTGGGAAAAGTCCACTGAGGCGTTAAAACAGGCTCTTAATCAGAAGGGTTGGAACTATGTGATCGATGAAGGCGGCGGTGCTTTCTATGGACCAAAAATCGATATTAAGATCGAAGATGCGATCGGTCGCCGTTGGCAATGTTCCACGATTCAGCTAGATTTCAATCTACCCGATCGCTTCGAGATGGAATATGTCGGTGACGATGGTGCGCGTCATCAACCAATCATGATTCACCGCGCTTTGTTTGGTTCTGTAGAACGTTTTATCGGTGTTCTAATTGAGAACTATGCAGGGGATTTCCCGCTCTGGTTAGCACCTGTGCAGATTAAACTCATCGCCGTATCTGATGGTCAAATGGAATATGCCGAACAAGTTGTTGCCAAAATGAAAGCAGCAGGTTTGCGGGTGCAGTTAGACCATAGCGGCGATCGCATGGCGAAGCAAATCCGTAAAGCGGAGATGGAAAAGATTCCTGTAATGGCGGTCATCGGCGCGAAGGAGGTCGAAGCTGGCACTCTGAGTATCCGTAGTCGCAAACATGGCGAACTTGGTGCAATTTTTGTGGATGAAGCGATTAGTAAAATGCAGTTGGCAATCAGCGATCGCACTTGGTTCTAATCGGTTAGTTTTAAGTGGCTATTTAAGAATGGCTTTCTGCGGTCGAAAACTCTAAGAGATCCCCCTCAATCCCCCTTAAAAAGGGGGAAGAAGATAATTTAATTAATTCTCCCCCCTTTTCAAGGGGGGCTGGGGGGGATCTATACAATCCCTAAATGTTGCTACCCCAATATGAATATTCTGATTAGTAATGACGATGGCATTTATGCCCCTGGGGTCAGAGCCTTGGCTGAAGCGCTAAGCGATAGTTCGCATCGGATTACCGTTGTTTGTCCAGATCGTGAGCGATCGGCTACAGGACACGCCCTGACCTTGCAAGAGCCTTTGCGAGTTGATCAAATTTCGGGGATTTATCCTGCTGGAATTGAAGCTTGGGCTTGCTCAGGTACACCTTCCGACACCGTCAAATTAGCCCTAGATGCCTTGTTAAGCGATCGCCCCGATCTGGTGTTATCAGGCATTAATCGCGGGGCAAATTTGGGAACCGATGTTCTTTACTCTGGGACAGTATCCGCCGCGATGGAAGGGGTCTTAGAAGGAATTCCCAGTATCGCATTTAGTCTCACTAGTTTTGCCCATTTAGACTTTAGTGCCGCCGCTAATTTTGCTAAGAAAATGGTGAAAGCGATCGCTACTAATCCCTTACAAGAAGCGATGTTGCTAAATGTGAATATTCCTGCAATCCCAGAGCAAGATATCTGTGGAGCCGTGGTCACTCGTCTAGGCATTCGTCGCTATAAAGATTTATTTGAGAAACGCATCGATCCCCGTGGCAAAACTTACTACTGGCTATCAGGTGTAATTGTCGAAGAAGAAGCGGAACCAGATACCGATATTCAAGCAATTCGCGATAATTACATTGCCATCACACCGCTTAAGTACGATTTGACCCTTGCGGCGGCGATGCCATTTATGGAGACATGGACAAAAAATATTACCGACTTCCAGTAAATAATAGTGATGCGCGGAAGTCGGTAAAGCCCTCACCCCTAGCCCCTCTCCTGTAGGAGAGGGGAACAAGAAAATAATACGGGTTCTGCTCCCCCTCGCCTGCGGGAGAGGGGGCTGGGGGGTGAGGGTTCCACTATTTATTTAGAAAAGAAAAGCTGACTAGCGATCGCCTCTGCTAATCCCTCAGAGCCACCCTTAGCACCAACTCGTTCTAAACCATTTGCCTTACAGCGTTCTAAATAACCGCGATCGCCCAAGGTTCTTTTTACACACTTAGCCGCTTCGATCAAGATTTCATCGGTAGCAAATCCTTTCCCAATAGTTTGAACAGATAAACCAAGCAATCGTTCTTGCGCTTCTGCAAACCGATAGGAAAATTGAGGACCATTGCCCATAATTTGAACAACGGGTTTACCCAGTCCAACAGTCTGTTCTACCGCCGTTCCTGCCATACCGATCGCCAAATCACATTGATGCAAAATATCAGGAAAAGCATCACTAAAACAAAGCACACTAATACCTAAATCTGCTTGATAAAACTTGCCATCGACATATTCCCAACCTGATGGGAGCGCAAGTTCAGATAACTGAGCCATCAGACTAGGGACAAGAGCGGCTCGGAACTGAACAGGTTCAGGGGCAAATTCGGCGGCGATCGCTACACATAAACGCAATTGCAGTAACAAATTTTCGGCAGCTTCAGGTAAACGACTACCCGCTAATAAAGCGATCGCAGGTACATCAGGAATCAAACACAAATCCTTCCCTGTGGGTTCCAATACATCCATGATTGGATAACCGACAAAACTAGTATTTTGATAACCTCTGGCTCTAATCAATTTCGCACTATAACCATCGCGGGTCAAAATCTGGCGACATCGTGGCGATCGCATCATCAATGCTTGTTCCCAACGAGGAATGTAACGATTTTCATAAAATGCAGATGATGACACTAAGAACATGGCATAGGGTAAACCAGTTAAATAAGCGAAAATCGCGGGCAATACATCACCCGTGGCAAACACAAAATCGCAGGTTTTACCACAAGCTCGCGCCGCTTGAATCTGTTGCCAAGTCAAAGCAATCAATCCTGATTGAAAATCCTCGATCTGTTTCCATAAACTCATATAGGCAAATCCGCCCGATGGCAGCGCCTTTGTCGGTGTCGCAATCTCCACACCCGCCCGCCGATAGGCATTACCATCTCCAACCAGTGGCAAAGCGATCGCCTCTACATCAGAATATTTACGCCGCAAAGCTTTAAGCACTTCACAAGCATTGAGGTCTTCACCATGACCATTGCTGATGAAGAGGACGCGCTTTTTTTTGATTATTGAATTACTCATGGGCGATCGCATCTAGCCAAAACTTTTGTACTACACAAAGAAATAAAAACAAAGAAATAAAAAATAATTTTGTTAATGTTAGCGCATTATGTAGTAACATAGATATTCGCAACGGGATGTAGCGCAGCTTGGTAGCGCGCCTGCTTTGGGAGCAGGATGCCGTAGGTTCGAATCCTATCATCCCGATTTGACAATGAAAAAAGCGTCACTTGGCGCTTTTTTATTGAATTCTTAAAATTTGTAGGTCTTGCGATCGCCTAAACTTCTCGCGCCAAGCGATAATCCCACCCGTCAAGGTGAGCGGTTGATAACCCCGATCGCTAAGTAACTTATTCGCCTTAATTGATCGCATTCCTGATGTACAGTACAAAACCAGCGTTGGCTTGGTTTGATATTTCTGCTCATAGCGTTGAGCGATCGCTTGGATTTGCTGAAGTCCACTAGAGTCCTCAATATTTGCTAATGGTACAAGTGCGCTATTACCAATATGATCCTCACTGTATTCTTGAGGCGATCGCACATCAATTAAAATTACTGATTTGAGTTTGCTACTAGTTAGCTCGGCAACCGAAATTTGTGGCGTATGCCAGCTTTGGATATATACAGGCAAACTCATGTGATGCTGAAAAGCAATGATGCTCAAAATTCCTGCACTAGTTGTCAATGTAGCGGCAACTAAACCTAATAAAATCAAGTACTTTCTTTGAGCTATAAATTCGCGTAGGTTACTTATTGGCATTTGTTTGATACCAACTTTTAAATGGATAAACTAGATGATTCAAGTAATTAGTTTTTGTGGTTAATTTAGTTCCATAACTTTTAGTTTGTTCATCTTTTGGCATATACAAAGTTCCAAATATATAATCAAGAATTGGTAACTGTACCGCTAGGTTTTGGGGATTGATATGTGGATAGCGATCGTGATGCCAATGATGGAATTCTGGTGTGGCAATAATCCATTTTAAGATGGGAAATTTTACTCGAATATTGGCATGAATAAAAAAGGCGATCGCACTAGAAAAAATTGCATAAATAGCTAAAGCTTCAGTCGAAAACCCCAACCAATAAAGGGGAATCATTTGGCAAGACTTGGTGAAAATCTGCTCGAAGGGATGAACTCGGACAGTTGCCAACCAATCAATATGAGTTGAACTGTG
>JBILGV010000113.1:0-14543 GCA_044350865.1 Pseudanabaena sp.
TTTACTGGACGATGCTGTTTTTGTTTTCATATCCATATCTCGTTTTATCACTTCCTTCGACTAGAACTGCTATCTATCATACATTCCATCCTCATTTATTCCTCCCATTTCACTTTTAATTACACCCGATGATGGGATTAGCTCAGGCGGTGGTGACGATGGCTAGTCCTTATCTTGACTTACCCGAATCAATGCGACGATCGGCTAGGGAAGATGAACAAGCGGCATGGTGTTGGCAAAACTGGTTGCCTGAGACTGGTAAGTTGTTGGTGATTCTCGATGATGTCCCAAATGCAGAGAGCATTCCCGATCTTGTCATGCCTATCGATCCGCGTGTGCGGGTATTGGTAACGACAAGAGAACGGGAATTGAATGTGGGTTTTGAGTCTGTGCCTCTGAAGGTTTTGTCAGAGGAGAAAGCGCTGGAACTGTTAGGAAAAATAGTTGGTGCGGCAAAGGTAGATAAAGAACTTGTCACTGTGAAGGAGATTTGCAATACTCTGGGTTATTTGCCCTTGGGCATAGAGTTAATCGGTGAATATCTGAGGAAAAAGCGTCATGAGACTTTTGCTCAGTTACAGAAAAGGTTAAATCTTGCCGATGAATCGATTTCACGGGAACGCAAGCATAGGTTTTATGCTCATCGCGGTGTGGAAGCAGCAATCCAACTGAGTTGGGATGACATTAGTACTGGCTCTCAGGGAGTGGCGATGTTGTTAGGACTGTTTGCACCTGTTGAGATTTTGTGGGAGTTGGTGGCTGCGATTGGAGCGAGTGCCGAAATTACGGAAGATGAACTCAATGAGGCAAGAGGGCAGCTAGACAGGTTGCATTTGATTCAACCAATTAATGAAAGTTGTGACTTTTATAAGATTCATACGCTAGTCCGCGAGTTCTTCCGAGCCAAGCTATTAAAAGCTGAAGAGAATCATCAGTTTCGGCAAGCCAGAATCTGTCTTTACCTGCCATAACGCCTAAAAACTACTTGACGGTAAAAGCGATCGCGAGTGTATTTTGGTTTTGATTTAGGCGTGAAATTGTTACTGAATCTGTAAAGTAAATTCTTGTATTTCTCTATTGCCAGTAGAATAATAGCTAACACTACTATCCGCAATCCTTATCACCTTTCCCATCCGCTTTGCTTTTACATTAAACTCAGGATGACGGAAGAGATTTCTGAGTAGAAGAGAGATTTCGGAAGCACGCGAATCTGGCAAATTAAAGCAGACTATACAAAAATATTCACTTATCGATACCTTTCGCCAAAAATCACGCTCATTGATGGTGATAAACGTAGGCTGCGCCTCTTTTCGCAACAGCATAGGAATCGCTTCATCTTTAATAATCGAATTAGGGCGCAAGTCTGTAATAAAGCAGACATTTCCCTGATACCATTTGCTGATCGCCTGTTCCAGATTCGCGCCTAAAAGCTGTTCATCAAGGACAATCATGCTGCACTCAAAATAGGAAGACTTTCAAGAAAATAAGTTGTCACAACTTGAATCGCCTCAGCGATCGCCTCACGCGAAACCCTTCCCCGAAAACCAAGCACAATATTTTCAACATTCTCACCCTTAGCTAATCGCTCCATCACACCCGCAATCTCAATCCGAGTGTACTTAAAAGTTGGGCGATCGCCACAAACCCCCATAGCCCGAACAACATACTGCCCTAGTGGATAGTAGCTATAGGATTCACCATTAATTATTTCAGTGACAAGCGATCGCATATAAACTTTTTCTTCCAAAGATATTAAAACAGTCATCTGTCAAACCAATAATAAACTTTCTTCTTGCCAATACCAAAGTCGTATTTTCGTAATTATATCGCGCCCTCATCAAAAAAGGTGTTCCAAAAAAAGATATCGTCATCGGGTTTCAGCCTGTTTGTATTCGTCAAGTGTCAGGCTATGCGATCGCCTAATCACCACAAAAAACATCTGTAAATTTTAAAGCAGCAAAGCGATCTCTGGTGTATTTTGGCTCTGATTTAGGCGATCTTATCCTGATGATATAATGCAGCTACTCAAAGAAAGTATCTCAGGCAAATAAAATATATGTATCAAGTTACAGTTGATTATGCCAAAGCAAACCTTGATGAACTATGCGATCGGGCAGGTCAAGAACCAGAAGGAGTAGCGATCGTTCGTGAAAATCGCAGTTATATTCTGATTACTCAAGAAAAATGGGAATCTCTAATTGAAACTGCGGAATTAATGCAATTACCAAACCTGCTCACCCAAGTTGCAACTGACGCACCTGCTCAACTTTTAAGCCAGTAACCTGAGCAACTTGCTCAATATCCATACCAGACTTCAGCAAATTGAGAGCGATTTCTTGGCGACCCTTTAGCAAGCCTTTTCTTAGTCCTCTTTGCAAACCCTTTAATTCGCCTTCTCGCAAAGCATCTTGATATACTCTGGTATTTTTTATATCACTGAGTGTAAACATCGCTTCAATCTCCTCACGGCTTAAGTTTTTAAATTTGGACACAAGCACAGCTTCAATTAACTCCATAATATCAGGATTTAAGTTTTGCTGCTTCAAACCCTACACAATCTTGGGCGCATCACTTTCAGGGCTTCTAATTAATTGAACTATAGCGATCGCCACTGACTCAGACTCACCCAACTCATCAAGATAAATTGGTATTAAACGTTGATTATCAATCAACTCTTGCTGAAAATTTGATAATTTGGTTGGCGCAATTTGGCGATCGGCAAATATGGCAACAGCCTTCCATTCATTTTCTGGCTCATATTGACTGAGATACAATAAAATCTCGCTGAGAAATTCCCAATAGAAGTTAGCTTTTTTCTGAAACTGTACCTCGATAAAGTAAATCGGCTTGTCTATGCTTTCAGGAGCAAAGATGCCATCAAATCGAAAAGCCTTCTCTTTTACCTCCACTGAAATAAACTCATATCCCTCTTCAAACGGTTGATTGAGAAGTTCAAACAGCAGCGTATTAAAAGTTTGAAAGAGCTTATAAAAAATCGTGTCAGTTCGCATGAGAAAATAATAAAATGGGAGTTATCGCTAGTCGAACGCAAGCATATTTATCGAATTATAGACGACTTTCAGCCGCATCTCAATTTCCCATCGCTAAAATATAATTTGCCTGTCGCCTGATGTCTTGGGTAGCGCGATCGCGAACAATTATCGGAAAAGCCATACCTGCTACTGCTCTGTTCCAAGTACCGACAATCGGAGATCTTGCCAATAAGCTGAAGTTACCAGTTCAGCCTCTGAGTTCAAACCCTCTTGTAACAAACTCACTAGTTTTGTCTGAGCCTCCCTCCTTTGCCGATCTTGATTCAGCAGCGCCAGAAAATAATCCGTCACATTATTATAAGTTCCAGACTGAATCTGTCCTTGCACATAGGACTCAAGTTCTTGTGGTATTGGAAAACTTACATTCATAAACCTTTTCAAGATGAATAAAGTACTGGCAATAATTTTAGCATTAGTCAAGAACTAGGAGCAGACCATCCGACAACTCAAAATGCGATTGGCTTTAGACAATCCGTGATGCCGTGTAAAATAAAAGACAAACTGATCGCAAAAAATAATGATATTGCTACAAAGACACAATCTCGACAACTAAGAAAAAGAAAAAATCGCAAACACTGAATCTATCATAGCCAGAACCTAGTCATGAAAACAGCCACTAAAACCATTAAAGTTTACGATGAAATTGTTGACTTCATTGCATCTGGCACAACACCCCAGAGCGTAATCGACTTCCATCTCTCTGAAACAGCCCAAGAACGTTTAGAAGACTTAGTTCACAATGCTAAAAGTAATGAACTTACAAAAGAAGATAAAAGAGAATTAGAGAAATATTTAGTATTAGAACATATCCTCAGGCTCGCTAAAGCTAAAGCCTACAAGTATATCGACACTGGAATTAAAGAAAATGCCTCGAAGTTATATTAATGCTGAGTTGCGGCGCTTGGTTGCACAACGTGCAGGTTATTCATGTGAATATTGCCTGATTGCAGAAGAAAATACGCCATCTTGCCAAGTTGACCACATCATTAGTGTGAAACATGGCGGTGACTCGACAGCCGAAAATCTTTGCTATGCTCGCCTATTCTGTAACCTGCAAAAAGGCACAGATCTAGGCTCGATTAATTGGCGAAGCGGAGAGCTGGTCAGATTTTTTAACCCTCGCAGAGACTCATGGAGAGAACATTTTCAACTAGATGGAGCGATAATTCGATCAAGTACAGATATCGGCGAAGTCACAGCAAGGATTCTTGATTTTAATGATGAAGATCGTATTTTAGAGCGACAAATACTCATCGAAAATAACAGATATCCATCAACAGCAGCTAAAAAGAAAATGGGCTAAATTGCGATCGCGATCGCTCTCAGTCCCTTTAACTTAGTCGCCTGTAACCAAAATAAATGAAAATATATGGAATTGATTTCACCAGCGCCCCTAGCAAAAATAAGCCGATCGCTTTGGCGGAAGCTTGGCTAGAGACAGATACTCTTCATATTGAGAATCTAAGGCAATTTACTAACTTTGATGATTTTATGGACTTTCTTCAGCGATCGCCTGTTTGGATTGCAGGAGTAGATTTTCCATTGGGACAACCCCGCAAATTAATCGAAAATCTGCAATGGGGAACGACTTGGGCGGGATATGTAAATCGGGTAGGGCAGATATCCAAACAGGAATTTGTAGAAACCTTAAATCAATATCGTCAAGGTCGAGATTATGGCGATCGCGAACATTTGCGAGAAACCGACAAGATCTCAGGAGCGATTAGCCCCATGAAAGTTTATGGTGTGCCAGTGGGGAAAATGTTTTTTGAAGGCGCACCGAGGATGCTAAAAGCGGGATTTAGTGTTCTGCCCTGTCAGCCTACTGATAATTCGAGAATCGTGCTGGAAATTTATCCTGCGCTGATGGCAAGAAGCTTCATCGGTAAACAAAGCTATAAATCCGACGAAAAGCGTAAGCAAACTCTAGTAATGCAGCATTTGCGCCAAGAAATACTCAATCAAGTGCGATCGCCTCATCTGAAAACAAAATACGGTTTTGATATAGCTATAATTGATAGTCTTGCTTCTGAATGCGATCGCGATCCTTCGGGTGACATGCTTGATGCCCTACTTGCCACCATTCAAGCAACCTCCGCATCACGCAAGCCCAATTACGGCATTCCTGAAAACTGCGATCGGCTTGAAGGATGGATTTGTCAGTAAACCAAAATTTAGTAATGAGGATTGTAATCTCTGAATAACTTCACTTTTAAATTAGAATGCAAATGCGATCGCACTGATGCGAGAGTTGGGCAGTTTCACACCCCCCACGGAGTTGTACATACACCAAGGTTTATGCCCGTCGGCACATTGGCAAACGTCAAAACCGTCACCCCCGCCCAACTCAAAGATTGCCAAGCCGAAATGGTCTTAGCCAATACCTATCACCTGCATCTCCAACCAGGTGAAGATATTGTTGCGGAGGCAGGCGGCTTACATAAATTTATGAATTGGGATGGTCCCATCCTCACAGATTCGGGAGGATTTCAGGTATTTAGCCTTAGCGAAATTCGTTCCATTAGCGAAGAAGGCGTTAAATTCCGATCGCCGCGTGAAGGCAATATGATCGACCTTACACCTGAAAAATCCATCGAAATCCAAAATCAACTAGGTGCAGATGTGATCATGGCGTTTGATGAATGCGCTCCCTATCCTGCCACCTATGACGCTGTTAAACTAGCAGGACAAAGGACTACACGCTGGTTAGAGCGTTGCATTAAGACTCATGAGCGCCCCCATGAACGCAAGAATATTCAGGCTTTATTTGGCATTGTCCAAGGCGGCGTTTATCTAGACTTACGTCAACAGTCAGCGCGAGAACTCATCCAATTTGACCTCCCTGGATATGCGATCGGCGGTGTCAGCGTTGGCGAACCACCTGAATTAATTGAAAAAATTGTCAAGGCAATAACCCCACTCTTGCCAGAAAACAAACCCCGTTATCTCATGGGCGTTGGCACATACAAAGAAATGGCGCAAGCTGTCGCCGCAGGTATTGATTTATTTGACTGTGTGATTCCCACAAGACTAGCGCGGCATAGTGTTGCCCTCGTCAGAGGCGATCGCTGGAATCTCAAAAATCAAAAATTTAAGCGCGATTTTACACCCATTGATCGCGATTGTCCTTGCTATGCTTGTCAAAATTTCTCACGCGCTTATATTAGCCATTTAGTGCGATCGCAAGAAATTCTCGGCTTTACGTTACTATCAATTCACAACATTACTGAACTAGTCGGATTTACGCAGCAAATGCGGCAAGCGATCATCGAAAAACGCTTTGTAGAAGAATTCGGGGCTTATCTGACTGAATCTTCATCTTTAACCCAAGAGCATCATTAACCATGCTGCGATTATCTCTTTACCTATTTCTCTGGCTGACATCTATGGCGATCGCTATTTTTGCGACCCAGAATACCAGTTTAGTTAATTTAAGGCTATTCAACTTTGAATCAATTAAGCTTCCACTAGGACTATTATTAGTTTTTTGTGGTGGTTTGGGTGCTGTATTTATTAATTTTTGGCAAACTTCTATAAGTTTTGCCTTACCAAATCTTCCCATAAAACCGACAACTTCCCTCAACAATCAAACTTCCAAAAATCAATCTTTTACCAAACCAACAGATGTAAAAAAAGATATTTCTAAACCAAATAGCCAATCAAACAGTAACCCAAATAATAAGCCAAATAATAACAAAGATAACTTCGATGAAGGCTGGGAAGATGATTGGGAATAGATTGTATTAATTAATGCATTTTGCTTGGTTTCTTCTATGCCCAAACTTTGTTATTATTTGAAAAGTATTATCTTCCCGATACAAATATTTCTTTAATGGTGTGAAGGAATGGAAAAAGTTAGAAATTTATCAGTCTTATTTGGGCTGGGCGTATTAGCTACAGCTACAGGCACAAATGCTGAACCGATAAAGCAGTCTCCAGTTCAACCTCAATCTCCCAACTTTGCGACATTTGCAACCTTACCGACAGCTTCGACCGAAACTGAATTAGAGCTAGTAAACAGTCTGAGTATGACTCCAAGAGTCGGTACAAATCTAGTTAAATATGCCGATCTATCTCAGACTAATACTTCTAGCTCACAACTGATCGGCATTCCTAATCAGTTCGCAATAGGTTCAGCATTACAGGCATCAAAACCTCAAGCTGAGCTAAAACTAGCTGATTTAGATTCTAAATTACGGTCATCCCGCCCAGCCGCCACAGAATCAAAGCTCAGCGATTCAGAAATTATTCGGTCTATTAACGCTGAATTAAATAACCGCAATAATGATCAGGTGGCTCAAAATGTTACCTCAGTCTCCCGTCTCGTTGACGTTAAACCCACAGATTGGGCTTTTACAGCATTACAGTCTCTTGTCGATCGCTATGCCTGTATTGCTGGAAATCCCGATCGCACATTTCGTGGTAATCAAGCAGTCACTCGTTATGAATTTGCCGCAGGTTTAAATGCCTGCTTAGACAAGGTTAGTGAACTTGTATCATCAGGACTTTCGGACAAAGTTACTAAAGACGACCTTTCGACTCTACAAAAACTTCAAGAAGAGTTTTCGGCAGAACTTGCTACTCTACGAGGTCGTGTTGATTCCTTAGAAACCAAAGTCTCCAAACTAGAAGAGCAGCAATTTTCTACCACCACCAAACTCAGTGGTTCTGCATTCTTTAATCTTACAGGCGCTTCGGGCAACAATGTCAAAAGAGATCTTTTGGCAGATGCAACCACTCCCAATCTAACCATGAGTGGTTTAGTCTGGCTGACCCTCAACACCTCATTCACAGGTAGCGATCGCCTAACCACCCAACTTGCGGTTGGCAATGGTAACTCACCATACAACAGTTATTCTTCGTCTGGATTTGGTAATACAACAGGTGTTCCATTTACTGATCAAACGGCAGGAGCAAGTGCAAATACAGTCGTTTTGCGTGAACTTTCCTATCAGTTCCCAGTCTTTGACAATGCTCGTCTAGTTGTCGGACCTCGCGTTAACTTCTACAAGTACTTTGATACAAACCGTTTCATCTATCCTTGGAATACCACCTTTAACTCGATCAACAGCACTCTATTGAGTAATGCTAAGCGTGGTGCTGGAGCGGTATTTATGACCCCTTTGGGAAATCAGTTTGACTTCAAGATTGGATACCTAGCGGAAAGCAATGAATTTGGTGGTACTGGTTCGGCAGCCAATCCCAGCCAAGGTTTGTTTGGGGGCAACAACGCATTAACTAGCGAAATTGGGTTTAGCCCAAGTGATACCTTTAAACTGCGTTTACTTTACAGTCGCACCAATCTAGCAAAAAATCTTGATGGAACTGTTGGTGGCGCTGGATTTACTCCATCCCTTCCTGGCACAGCATTTGCGGCTGGTGGACTGAATAACGGACAATCAGATGTATTTGTCGCCAACTTTGATTGGTTGGTTAGCAAAGGTTTTGGGCTGTTTGGTCGTTATGGATATGGCACTACAAACCTTAATAGAACACTAGGCGGTTCAGCCAATGTGTCTATGCAAACCTTCCAAGTAGGTGCAGCTTTCCCTGACTTATTTAAAGAAGGCGCTCAAGCTACGATTTCCTTTGGAATGCCCTTCAAGTTTACCGATAGCCAAAGTGTACTTGCTTCTGGTAAGGGTGATGGCGGTACGCAGTACGATCTAGAATTGTCTTATATCTATCCTCTCACCAAGAATATTTCTCTAGTTCCTTCTCTATACGCTATTTTCAGCCCCAACAATTTCAGTAGCAACCCTACTGTATATATTGGCAACTTACAAGCTGTGTTTAATTTCTAACCACAAATCTAACCACAAAAATTCTGTTATCAAAAAAATAGAAGGTTAGGTTTTATCTAACTTTCTATTTTTTTTGAAATATTCAAGAGACTCCAATTAGATTGTAGTCAAGAATACATTTGCGATCGCTTCACTTTGTTAAGTTTTTGATAAGTTAAGTTTTAACTACTGTGACCAAACTTTGCGATCGCAAGATGTCATAGCTATTTGTTTGTCAGTAGTTGAACACAACAAGCGAGTCGTATTTCTTTAATGGTGTGAAGGAATGAAAAAAGTCAGTAATTTTTCTATTTTATTAGGGCTGAGCGTATTAGCTACAGCAACGGGTGTAAGTGCTGAGACTGTAAAACTCTCTGAAGTTAAGTCTCAATCTCCAACTGTATCAACTTTGCAATCTTCAACATTGCAGTCTTCATTGCCTGCAACAGAAGTGAAATTGAGCGAGTCTGAAACCATTCGGGCTATCAATACAGAATTAAATCGTCCCAAGCAAGAAGTAGCCCAAAATGTTACTTCCGTTTCCCAACTGAGTGATATCAAGCCTACAGATTGGGCTTTCACTGCATTGCAATCGTTAGTTGAGCGTTACGGCTGTATCGCTGGCTATCCCGATCGCACTTTCCGTGGCAAGCAAGCAACCAGCCGCTACGAGTTTGCCGCAGGTTTGAATGCTTGTTTGGACAAGATCAACGAAATCATCTCCGCAGGTTTAGCTGACAAGGTTGGCAAAGAAGATCTCGCTACTCTGCAAAAACTTCAAGAAGAGTTTGCTGCTGAACTTGCTACCCTGCGTGGTCGTGTAGATGCGTTAGACGCTAAGACTACTAAGTTAGAAGAGCAACAGTTCTCTACAACCACTAAACTAAGTGGTCTTGCCTTCTTCAACGTCACTGGAGCTTCAGGTAATAATGCTGTTCTAACTCCAACTGCTACTCCCGCTCCTACTCCCAATGTAACTATGAGTGGGCTAGTTTGGTTGACTTTAAATACATCCTTCACTGGCAAGGATTCTTTGGTTACTCAGCTAGCTGCGGGAAATGGTACATCTCCCTACATTAATTACACTCCTTTCGCAAGTGGTTTTGGTAACACCACAGGTGTTCCGTTCACGGATCAAACTGCTGGCGCAACTGCTAACACCTTTGTTTTGCGTGAGTTATCTTACACATTCCCAGTGTTTGAAAAAGCTACTCTAGTTGTTGGTCCTCGCGTCAACTTCTACAAGTACTTCGATGGCAACCGTTTCCTCTATCCTTGGAATACTACATTTAACTCCATCAACAGCACACTGTTAACCAACGCTAAGCGCGGCGCTGGTGCTGTGTTTATGACTCCACTAGGCGATAAATTCGACTTTAAGTTGGGCTACCTGTCTGAAAGCAATGAATTTGGTAGTACTGGTGGTTCCGCAGCAACACCAAGCCAAGGACTTTTTGGTGGCAACAATGCACTAACTGCCGAGATTGGTTTCAAACCAAGTGATGCCTTTAAACTCCGTTTACTCTATAGTCGTACTAATTTAGCGGGCGGTGGAGCATCTATTGGCGGCGCTGGATTTACACCATCCTTCCCTGGAACCGCAACTACGCCTGGTGGATACAACAATGGTCAATCAGATGTGTTTGTTGCAAACTTTGATTGGTTGCTAGCCAAAGGATTTGGCTTGTTTGGTCGTTATGGATATGGTTCCACCAACCTAAATAGGACAGCTGGCGGTTCTAATAGTGTGTCCATGCAAACATTCCAAGCAGGTGCTGCTTTCCCCGACCTCTTTAAGGAAGGCGCTCTAGCAACTGTATCCTTTGGAATGCCATTCAAGTTTACTGATAACGACAATGTAATCACATCTGGCAAAGGCAATGGTGGTACACAGTACGATCTAGAACTTTCTTACGTCTATCCAATGACTAAGAACATTTCCTTGGTTCCATCTGCATACTTCATCTTCAGTCCTAACAACTTCAGTACTAACCCCACTGTATTTATCGGTAATTTACAAGCTGTATTTAGCTTCTAATTAAAGTGTAAGCTTCAAAACAGAAAAGGGTGTGCTTTGCACACCCTTTTCTGTTTGCTATAGATATCTCAGTGACGCAAGTAGTTAGCAATACATTTATTGAAGATAATATTTGCTAGCTTCTAATGCAGTGTAGATTTATTGTGTTGGTTTTTTCTCGTAATTACATTCAATCTTTTCAAGGTGTGAAGACATGAGTCCAATGTATATTCCCCGTCGCAAGTTTATCCGAGGCGCGATCGCTACGGCTGCTTTTGGAGCAACTTCTCAACTTTGGGTAGGCTGTACCGAACAAGCACCTACCAATACAGCTACTACAGGTTCGCCAAATGCGGCGGGTTCCCCTGCGGCTGCTCTCCTAACTGTTGGTTTCATTTATGTTGGACCAAAGGATGACTATGGTTATAGCCAAGCTCACTTTGAGGGCGAAACCGCGATCGCCAAGCTTCCGAATGTTAAAACAATAAGTGAAGCTAGCGTTGCTGAGACTGCCACAGTTCAAGAAACCATGCTGAGCATGATTAACCAAAATAACGTTTCGGCATTATTCCCCACATCCTTTGGTTACTTTGATCCGCACATTATTAAAGTGGCAAAGGACAATCCTAAAGTGCAATTCTTCCATTGCGGTGGAATGTATACTGAAGGCAAGCATCCCAAGAACATCGGCAGCTACTACGGTTATATCGATGAAGCGGAATATGTTGCAGGTGTGGTCGCAGGGCTGACGACGAAATCTAACAAGCTAGGATTTGTCGCGGCGAAACCAATTCCACAGGTAATTCGCAACATCAACAGCTATACCCTTGGCGCTCGTAGTGTTAACCCTAAAGCGACTGTGCAAGTTATCTTCACTGGCGATTGGTCGGTTCCAGTCAAAGAAGCTGAAGCCGCGAACAGCATGGTCGATCAAGGTGTAGATGTTTTGACCTGTCACGTTGACAGTCCCAAGGTGGTAATGGAAACTGCCGAGAAACGGAAGATCTTCTGTACTGGCTACCATGCTAATCAGTCGAAACTTGCCCCTACTGGCTATTTGACAGGAGCGGAGTGGGATTGGACTAGCGTATATACCCAATATGTGGAATGGTTTAAGGCAGGTAAATCGGTGACTGACGGAGGTATTCCTCACCTAGTGCGCGGCGGTCTAAAGGAAAAATTCTGTAAGGTTTCGCCTTTTGGTCCTGCGGTTAGTGCTGATGCCAAGAAAGCTGCCGAGGCGGTATTGGCTAAGTTCATGGACGGAAGCATGGTGATCTATGCTGGTGAAATCAAGGACAACACTGGTAAAGTTGTAATTGAGAAGGGCAAAGAGTACAAGCAGACCGATCTGTATCTTGAAGAGAAGATGGATTGGTTTGTTGAAGGTGTTATCGGCAGCATCAAGAGCTAAAACGAAATCAAAAAACTGGCTAAGCCAGTTTTTTGATTTTTACCATTACTCATTAGAGAATTAAGTATATGAACTTACGCGATCGCTGGCGTTCGACATCTGAAACGATTTTGATTCCGATTGGAGCGCTGATTGCTTCGTTAATTGTTTTCGGAATTTTCTGTGCTGTCCAAGGTAAGAATCCGATCGCCATTTACGGCACAATCTATCAATCCGCCTTCGGTAATAGTTTTTCTTGGCAAGGGACATTAATTAGGGCTGCTCCATTAATGCTCACATCTCTATGCACAGCATTACCTGCGATGTTGGGCTTAACAATTATTGGTAACGAAGGAGCGCTGATTGTCGGTGGGCTAGGCGCGGTCGCCGTAGGTTTATCACTTGGCTCCATGCCATCACTAGTAGTCCAGATCAGTATGGCGATCGCGGCGATAATCTGTGGAGGTCTGTGGATAGCCTTTGTGGGTGCGATTAAGTATTATCGCGGTGTCAATGAAACCATTAGTAGTTTGTTAATGAACTATATTGCGATCGCTTTGCTAAATACTCTAGTTGAGGGTCCGATGCGCGATCCTGCTAGTTTAAATAAGCCTTCTAGTTTTCCATTGGCTGCTGTAAATATGCTGCAAAGCATTCCCAATTCACGAGTACATTATGGATTAATTTATGGATTGGTTGCTTGTGCGATCGGCTATTTCTTAATTCATCGTACTACTTTCGGCTTTGCGGTTCGCACCGTTGGCGGCAATATTCGCGCAGCAAAGATTGCAGGTTTACCAGTTGGCAAGCTAACTTTGATTATTAGTTTCTTGGGTGGTTCCTGTGCAGGTTTAGCAGGGATGGTCGAGATTGCGGCTATTCATGGTAGTGCTAATGCTTCGTTAAATTCTGATTATGGATATAGCGGCATTCTGGTCGCTTTTATTGCTAGACAAAATCCCTTGGTGGCTGTGCTAGTCGCGGTTTTAATGGGTGGTATTCTCGCCAGTGGTAGCGCTCTTCAGCGATCGTTCCTCTTGCCTGATGCTACAGTTTTACTATTTCAAGGCATCGTATTTTTAGCAATTCTCTTCAGCGAATCTCTATACGGTCGTTTAGACTTCTTCAAAGATCGCGAACCTGAAGTTGTGATCGATAGTTCGGCAACTGCTGTTTAGCGTATCTCTCAATTACAAATGACAGTCGGCGCTTTGCGCCGACTGTCATTGCCTCTCACTACCCTGAAAAATTATGACAGAAGATTCACTTGGTTGGATGAGCGTACCGCTCGCGATCGTCGCAGGGACACTTCGAGGTAGCGCTCCATTTCTATTCGTCAGCTTAGGCGAATGCCTCACTGAAAAAGCTGGCAAAATTAACCTTGGACTTGAAGGAACCTTACTTACAGGCGCGATGACTGCCTATGCCGTCTCTTACTTAACGAAATCACCTTGGCTGGGTGTTTTTGCGGCTGGGATGGCGGGAGTCGGACTGGGTTTAATACATGCTTGGTTGTCGCAACGTCCCAAAGTAAGTGATGTGGCGGTGGGAATTGCGATGATCATTTTTGGTAGCGGTATCGCCTTCTTCTTTGGTAAAGCTTTTATTCAACCGAAAGCAATTCAATTACCTCTATTTGAAATGGGTAACTGGAGTAGCTTTCCCCAAGTCCAAGCCGCGCTAAAAGTCAGTCCTTTATTACTGATTGGCATTGCGATCGCCCCTTTAATGCAATGGTTCTTCAGTTCAACTCGTTGGGGCTTATATGTCCGTGCGGTCGGCGATAGTCCTAGTGCAGCCAGAGCGATGGGAATTTCCGTGGTTGGTGTGCGTACCTGTGCGGTGGTCGCGGGTAGCTTTTTAGCAGGGATTGGTGGCGCAAGTTTATCGCTTTATTACCCTGGATTATGGTCTGAACGCATTTCTAGCGGTCAAGGTTTAATGGCGGTGGCGCTAGTTATTTTTGCGCGATGGCAACCAATTCATTGTTTGTGGGCTGCTCTTTTGTTTGGTGGCGCTCAAGCGATCGGACCAGCATTACAGGCGGTGGGAATCACTTCTTATTACTATCTGTTTAATGCTGCGCCATACATTATGACTTTGATTATCACGATCGCTACTTGTTCACCACGCAGGACATTAACTGGTTCTCCAGGGGCTTTAGGTACGAATGAATGAAAATGAATAGAGTTAAAATCATTTTAAAATCGGGTAGCGACTTAAAGCGGGACAAAAGTAAGTCAGTGCAGAGTGAAAACGAAATAAGAATAAAGCCCTAGGAATTATTTCCAAGGGCA
>JBILGV010000032.1:0-40927 GCA_044350865.1 Pseudanabaena sp.
AAAACCCTACGAAGATGAACCGCCAGTTAAGCGATCAGCTCGCCGTCCCAGACGTAGATAGGCTTAAACTAGTATCACTATCCGTAATTCGTAATTAATAAAGATGAAAACTATACCAGTAGACACATTCACCACCAACCTTATAAACCTGTTAGAAGAAATTGTCACTACAGGTGATCCTATCGAACTTGATTGGCATGGCAACCGATTCCAAATATTCCCAATCCAGAAAAAAAGCAAACTTGACAATCTTGTACCTCATCCAGAAGTATATATTGGCGATCCTAACGATCTTGTAAATATCTCTTGGGAGCATGAAATAAACCTTGATTTACCTTGACACCCATGTTGTAATTTGGCTTTATGGAGATACTGTTAATAAGCTTTCTCCTTTAGCTGAGAATTTAATCAGTGAAAATGATATCTACATTTCTCCAATGGTTCGTTTGGAATTGCAATATTTATACGAAATTGGCAGGTTAGGCTCATCTCCAGATCAAATAATTGAATATTTAGCTAATCAAGCAAACCTAAAAATTTGCCAGAAAGAGTTTAGTTTAATCATTCAAAAAACTATGCAAATTACATGGACTCGCGATGTTTTTGATCGCCTCATCGTTGCAAACGCGATGGTTAACGGAAATATCCTGCTGAGCAAAGATCACAAAATCCGTGAAAACTACATCCATGCCAGATGGTAGGAATTATTTAAAATGGAACTAATCCCTCAAAACCCTACGAAGATGAACCGCCAGTTAAGCGATCGGCTCGCAGTCCTAGACGGAGATAAAAAAAGCTCACCCGAAGGGTGAGCTTTTTTTATAATAAATGGGATTAAATGCGAAGCATTTTTTATTGGATAAATGTAAATTTACCGCTATTACCATCAGCTTCCATTTTGATTTGAGCAACAAAGAACTGCTTCTGGATAATTTCTCCTTCAGGTGTGAACGCAATCTCGCCAATCGGAGTTTCATATTTGCCAGCTAGCAACGTGTCATTTAGCTGAGTACGCAACTGTGGTAAAGACAAGGTATTTAACTTCGTGGTTTTATCAAGGGTACGCAGAGCTTCGACAAATACTTGGACACCTGTAAATGCTTGAGCGCTGAACTGTGGTGGGTCTTTTTTGTTTTGTTCCATATAAATTGTACGGAATTCAGTGTTAATCGGATTCTTTAGTTCAGGGCTATAGGCTTGAGCGATGATAATCCCATCACAAAGCGCCTTACAAACAGATAGAACGTTAGAAGTATTCAAACCATTACCGCCAATAATTAATCCCTTGTAGCCAAGTTCACGCAATTGTTTGACAAGGTTGCCACCATCAGCCGACAGACCAGAAATGATTATCAAGTCTGGCTTGACATTCAGGGCATTAGTGATTTGAGATTGAAAATCCGTATCTGTGGTTTGGAAAGTCTGCACAGTAGCTAGCTCTAACCCCTTTTGTTTAACGGTCTCTTGGAAAGTACCTGTTTCCGATTTGTTAAATGCATCATTTTGAGCATAAAACACAGCGACTTTTTTAATCTGGGGATTAATTTTCAAAGCTGCTTCGATCGCATTGGGAGCGACGACAGCGACAGGAGCCGATACTCGCGAGATATATTTGCCAATCTGGGGAATGCCCTTGGCGGTATTCGAGGCAGCAATGACAGGAACACCAGCCCGTTCAGCGATCGGGTCAGCCCCAAACGCCTGTTGCGATAATGTTGGTCCGACAATGCCAACTACTTTGTCTTGGGCAATTAAAGTATTAAAAGCATTAATCGCGCCTTGCTCATCGCCTGCCGTATCCTGAAAAACAAGGCGAATCGGTGTGCCATTGATGCCACCTTGTTTATTGAAATAAGCCTCCGCAATTTTTGCCCCCGTAACCCCTTCTTGCCCCAATAGAGCCACGTTACTGGTTTGGGCGAAAGCAATACCAATGGGAATTGCGGTTTGGTTAGATGCTGTACTGGGACTACTAGGATTGCTACTGTTAGGAGAGCTTGTTTGTCCGCAAGCAACCACCAGCAAGCAAGACATTATTGCGGCGATCGCAAAACTCAAAATATGTTTTGTTTGTTTTATATTTCTTATCACTGAATTAGAAGCCTCAAATATGAAGTATTAATTTAGACTATAATTTTTTTAGCATCTATAGCGTGCTAATTCCTGACTTGTGTAAGATTTTTAAGGCTATAAAAAACATAGGAATAAATCATGGGGAATTTTGGCGATTGGCTGATTAAGCTAGGAAAAAGTTGTCTGCTGATCGGACAAATCATCACCCATATTTTTATCTATCGCCGTTTGCATTGGCGCAATACCCTTGAGCAAATGTCAATGGTTGGGACGGAATCGCTCTTAATTACGTTAATTACGGCTTCATTTGTCGGTGCTGTGTTCACCATTCAAGTTGCCAAAGAATTTATTAACTTTGGCGCACAACAGGCGATCGGCGGTATTTTGGCGATCGCTTTAGCGCGTGAGTTAATTCCTGTATTGACCGCCGTAATCATTGCGGGTCGTATTGGTTCCGCCTTTGCCGCCGAAATTGGCACGATGCAAGTTACCGAACAAATTGACGCATTGTATATGTTGCGGACAAATCCCATCGATTATCTAGTAACTCCTAGAGCGATCGCCTGCTTATCAATGTTGCCATTATTAACAATTTTAGGATTTTTAACGGGTATGGCAGGGGGCTTATTTTTATCTCAGGCGATGTATGCGATCCCATACACGATGTTTCTTAATTCTGTCCAAAATTTACTCAAGCCTTGGGACTTAATTGCCGCCATGATTAAATCCAGTATCTTTGGAGTTTTAATTGCCGCGATCGGGACAACATGGGGCTTAAACACAACAGGTGGGGCAAAAGGTGTAGGGGAGTCCACAACTACGGCGGTTGTAACATCTTTATTAGCGATATTTATCAGTAATTTCTTTTTATCTTGGCTCTTCTTTCAAAACACATCGCTTCTTTAAGTCGGTTATTGGAATTAAACGTAGGATGTGTTAGCGATAGCGTAACGCATCACCTCACCTCACCTCTAAACAATTGATGCGTTACGTTGCTCTAACGCATCCTACAAATAATTAAGCTTTCCTACTTAGCGCGGAAATAAAAATGCATAGATTAAATTGGTTTGTCAGTGGAATTTTGGTTAGCATAGCGACAAATATCGCTGTTTGTCCTACAGGTTGGGCGCTAGATAAATCCGCCGATCGCCAAGGTATCGACGCTAAAATCTTGCAAAAAGCTCCCTATAATCTCACAGGTAAGGGCGTATTTGTTGGACAGGTTGAGTTAAGTCGTCCTATGCGCTTTGCCGTTGATAAAATTGCGAATAAACTATTGCGGATTGATCGGGCGATCGTCCAACCCTACGAAGTTTTTTTTCGGAATGGAGCCGCTACCCCCAACAAAAACATAGATGATCACTCGGCTCAAGTTGCTTCGGTGATCATTAGTCAAGACAAAATTCGGCGTGGTACTGCCCCAGATGCAAAATTACTTTCTGCCGCCTATTCCCAACGCCGTCAAGATGGGCAACCCGAAGCCTGTCTCACCGCTCAACATATTGCTCGACAATATAACAGTAGCGTTCGGGCGATCAACTTTAGCTTTGGTGAACTCCTCAATGAAGATCCGCGACCTAATCCAAAACTTGATGGCAATGCATTACTAACTCTCTGTGTCGATTGGATTGCTAACACCCACAATACTTTGCCAATCATCGCAGGAAATCAAGGTAAAGGTGGTATTCCGATCCCCACCGATCTCTATAACGGTTTTACGGTCGGATTTAGTCGTGAAGTCGATGGCATTTATCGCCAACTCGATCGCGGGAATTTGATTGATGAGCCATATCTCGATCGCAATGACAATGGCAAATATGATCTCGGGGAAGTTTTTAGTGATTTGAATAAAGATGGCAAATGGACAGCAGGAGTCGAAAGTCCGATTAATAACAGGCGATCGCTAGGTTTACTTGCCCCAGGCAATAATCTTAAGTTGCCCACGCTGCAAAGCAAATTTAAAACTGCCAATGGCTCTAGCTTTGCTGCACCTCACGTTGTTGGTGCGATCGCCTTGTTACATGAATATGCCAATCGTCAGATCGAGATCGGCAACTGGGGCATCGATGCGCGTCGTCACGAATTGATTAAAGCAGTTTTGATTAATTCCGCCGACAAAATTAAAGATAACGGCAATGGCAAAATTCTCGGCATGTCCAAAACGATTCTGGATGCCTTTGGTAAAACTTGGCTTGATACAGAAGCTTATACAAATCGGACAATTCCCCTCAGTCGAAATCTTGGTGCAGGGCAACTGAACGCCAATCGTGCTTTTCAACAATACCAAGCAGGGCAGCAATCTCCTATTTCTGGCTCGACAAACATTTCGGGGTTTGTTAAGGCGATCGGCTGGGATAGCAATATTGTCAGAGCCGATCAATATCAGGATTATATTTTTACTAAGCCCTTAGAAGCCGATAGTTTTATCTCCGCAACCCTAACTTGGGATCGCCAAGTCAAGCTCAACGACAAAAATAGCAATGGTTTATATGACATTGGTGAAGATTTTACCGATCAAGGTTTAAATAAGTTGGAGTTATATTTGATGCGATCGCAAGACACCGATATTTCTCAAAGCGTCTGGTCATCGGTCAGTCAAGTTGACAACCTACAGCATATTTTTATCAAAATACCCAACACCGACAAATACAAGCTCAGGGTTGTATTTAAATCTCCACACAAAAATCAACCCAACCAACGCTACGGATTAGCATGGTGGGCAAAAAGCTCATAGAAAAAAGGGCGCTTTGCGCCCTTTTTGATTATTTTGGTGTCGCTGGATTAGGGCGAACAAATTGATCCTCAACAAAACCTAGCTCAAACAACTGCTGATAGGCTTGTTGTCCTAACTCGCGAGTTGGAGCTTGACTACGAATCAACTGAATTAATAGAGGTACAGATAATTCAGGCTGATTTTTGGCGCGATAAACCACTGCTAGCTGATAAGTCGCCTCATCACGCAACTGAGCCGATTGTAAGGCTCTACGACGATGACTATCAGAGATACGATTGTCAATCCCTGCAAAACTAGTCGTTAACTCTTGATAAAAATTTGATAATTGGTTGAAAACTTGACGGGCATCTTGCAACTTGGTTACAGCTTGATCGTAATTTTGTTGACTTACTGCGGTCATCGACTCTGACATCAATCGCTGACCACCTGAAATACTAAACACACTATTCTCAAGAGAATTAGGATTAGTCGTTGTCACAGGCTGTGCTTGACTAGCTGGCTGTACTTCAGGTTTCTGAGCCACATTAGTTTGCGCGATCGCTCCTAGAGGTAGCAAAGCAACAGACGAGATCAGCGACAAAGCTGCGGCTTGGAACGCAACCCGAAATGGATGAGGCTTAGCAAAGGATGTGGACATAGGTTGCAAATTCTGGCTGCTCACAAGAAAGATTTGAGTTTTAAGCGAATGCTTGATTTTACTTGTAAATTTGAAATAATTTAAGCAAGTCTTAAACATTTGCCAAAACTTTTTGTTATGGTAACACCCCAATATAGTCGAAATACCTAGCCAATGAAAATCGTTGGGGCAAGCGCAGCTTACCCCAACGATTTTGAGGTTTTATCTTTAGTCAATGGCTCAAAGTTCGTCAGCCCAAAGTGTATAGACGCAACGCATACTAACCCATAGCTATTTGTTAAAGACTTGTAAAGCAAATGTGACATCTTGCGTGATATGCTTAGCAACGGTGTAGGCAGCTACATCCAAGTTTTTGGACACCCGATTTGAGTACTATCTAAGTACCAATTCTTCACTTAAACAATCAGCACAATCGATCATCACCAGCAGTAATTTCGCTAAAAGTCAACAGTGAAGATCATCCCCGCAAAAAACAGTGCAGCTACGCAGATGGTTGTAGAAACCTCATCCACATCAGTTGATGATGGCATGGAAGAGTACAACCGCCTGAAGTTTAAGCTGTTAGCCATAACCATTGCCTCTGGGATCATTATTGGTCTAGCGGTATGGGCTTGGTACGGGTGGAATATAGCCCTCAGTTATTTTGTGGGTGCATTAGTTGGCACGGCTTATTTCCGAATGCTCACCAAGGGAGTTGACCGATTGGGTACTGAATCCAATCGCCTCGGCTTTTCTCGACTTGGGCTATTTGTGCTGCTGATTGCGATCGCTGCCAAATCGGATCAACTGGAAATTTTGCCTGCGTTTCTTGGCTTTATGACCTATAAAGTAGCTGTTTTAGTGATTGTTGCTCAAGATTTGAGCAAAACTTGAACAAAACTTGAGTAATGGGTTCCATTCTCGCTGATTTGACCTCCTACAGGTTGTAACATATCGAACATGATTGATCCAATATCTTTTGGCTTAACTAGCCATCAAACCAGTCTTGCCGCGCTAGAAGTGGGCAAACACTTTTATTGGGAGTTCGGTAACTTTACGGTACATGGTCAGGTATTAATCGTGAGCTGGGTCGTCATGGGTGCAGTACTAGTTGCTGGACTCATTGGAGCTAGCACCGCTAAAGCTGACCAGCGTGTTCCCGCAGGTTTTCAAAATTTCATGGAATATGCTCTGGAGTACGTTCAGAGCATCGCGAAAGACCAGATTGGCGAGAAGCATTATCGAGAATGGGTGCCATTTGTTGGTAGTCTATTCTTGTTTATCTTCGTATCAAACTGGTTAGGCGCGTTAGTTCCTTGGAAATTGATCGAATTGCCAGAGGGTGAGCTTGCTGCCCCGACAAGTGATATCAATACCACGATCGCCCTAGCGTTGTTGGTTTCCCTAGCCTATTTCTATGCAGGATTGAGTAAGCGTGGTTTGGAATATTTCACCAGATATATCCAAGCATCACCTTTTCTCCTTCCTTTATGGGTTCTTGAAGATTTCACAAAGCCCCTTTCGCTGAGCTTCCGTCTTTTCGGTAACATCCTCGCGGATGAGCTAGTTGTGGGGGTCATGGTTCTCCTCGTGCCTTTGTTTGTGCCTCTGCCATTGATGATTCTGGGATTATTTACCAGCGCCATCCAAGCTTTGATTTTTTCTACGCTGGCAGCGTCATACATCGGAGAAGCGATGGAGGGACATGGTGATGAAGGACATGATGACCATTAGGCTCATTGAACTTCAAAACAATTGATCAGGGAAGATTACTTCCCATACAATTAATTGGGGAAGATTACTTCCCACTATATGTAAACACTTAAAAATAATCTAAGAAGGAAAAAGAACGTGATTGATCCATTAGTAGCCTCAGCATCCGTAATCGCCGCTAGTATCGCCGTTGGTCTTGGTGCAGTTGGACCTGGAATTGGTCAAGGTACAGCAGCAAGCCGCGCTGTAGAAGGTATTGCACGTCAGCCTGAAGCTGAAGGCAAAATCCGTGGCACACTATTGTTGAGCTTGGCTTTCATGGAAGCTCTTACTATTTACGGTCTGGTTGTTGCACTTGTATTGCTATTCGCTAACCCCTTCGCTTAAGCATTTTGATTCTTCAAGAATATAGACAAGGGGCTTAAGCCCCTTGTTAACCAAATATAACTATGACAATTTGGAACCTTTTTTCAACTGTGCTTATGGCTGCGGAAGCAGTCGAACATAAAGGCGGCTTGTTTGATATCAATGCCACACTTCCAATCATGGCGGTGCAGTTTATTGTTTTCGTGGCGCTTCTGAACGTGATTTTCTTTAAGCCTCTAACCAAAGCGATCGATGATCGCGATGATTATGTCAGAGAACAGATTGTCGGTGCAAAAGAGCGTCTCGAAAAGTCAGAATTAGTTGTTAAGCAATATGAGCAAGAGCTTGCTACTGCTCGTAAAGCGACTCAAGATATTTTGGCTACCGCACAGGCTGGTGCAAACAAGATTCGCAAGGAACGTATTGATGCGGCGGTGGCTGAGGCTCAAGCCAAGGTGAATAACGCTAAAGCAGAAATCGAGAAACAAAAGCAGGATGCTACTGCATCTCTGGACGCGGAAGTAGATTCACTCAGTCGCCAAGTTCTAGAGAAGCTGCTAGGCAATTTAGTAAAGTCTTAGCGTAAAGCCCTTTTATGATTACAAATTTCGTCTTACTTGCAAGTGAAGCGGTAGAACATTCAGGATTCGGTTTAAACACCGACATTCTGGAAACTAACGTAATCAACTTAGTGATCGTTATCGGTCTGTTGATCTATGCAGGTCGCGGTTTTTTAGGCAAAATCTTGTCAGCCCGCTTGGAGTCAATCCAATCGGCGATCGCTGATGCAGAAAAGCGCCAAAAGGATGCCTCAGATAAGCTGAATGTACAGCAAGGGAAATTAGCTCAAGCCAAAACTGAAGCTGATAACTTGCGTCTGAAAGCAGAAGCTGATGCTAAACACGCGGCTGATTTAATTTTGGCAACGGTTGATGCAGATATTGCGCGTTTGCGTGAAGCTGCTGATCAAGAGATTGCCACCGAACAAGATCGTGTAATCGTGCAGTTGCGTCAGCAAGTTGCCGATAAAGCGCTTGCAAGTGTGCAGTCATACTTTGATCGCGGTTTGAGTGAGTCCACTCAGATCGAACTGATCGACCGTAGCATTGCCCTTTTGAGTTCTGACTAGGAGAAAACATGAAATCTAGTTCTGTTAGTCAAGCAGTTGTGTCTCCCTACGCTGAGGCTTTGATGTCCTTAGCACAAGAGCAGAATAATTTGGATGCGATCGCTAAAGATGTGCGCTTAATTGGCAATACTCTTAGTGATTCTGTTGAGTTAAGCCAACTTTTTGCTAGTCCCTTAATTGGCGCAAATGTCAAGAAAGGCGTAATTGAAAGTGTGTTTGGTTCGCAGGTTGATGCTGTCACCAAAAGCTTTTTGCTTCTATTAGTAGATCGCAAACGCATTGCTTTTCTCAGTGAAATCATCAGTGAGTTCAAATCATTGTTGCGTGTAATCGATCAAGTTTCCCTTGCTGAAGTTACATCGGCGTTGAAATTGAGTAGAGAGCAAGAAGACACTATTTGCGATCGCGTCAAAGCTATGACCAAATCAAGAAGTGTCGAACTCGCCGTGACTATTAACCCCGATTTAATCGGTGGTGTAATCATCAAAGTTGGTTCTCAAGTCGTTGATGCCAGTATTCGTGGACAACTACGCCGTTTGAAGAGCAGTCTTACTGCTGGCGTTTAAAAGGGAATAGTAATTACGAATTATGAATTACGAATTACTTTTCCAATCATCAAAAAGCTAATAGCTAATCGCTAATTGCTAACCCCTAAAACATTAAAAACAAATCGATCGCTGATAATTGGTAAAACACAACTATGGTTAGCATCAGACCTGACGAAATAAGCAATATTATCAAGCAGCAAATTGCTAATTATAACCAAGAGCTGCAAGTTTCTAACGTTGGTACTGTCCTGCAAGTCGGTGATGGTATCGCTCGTGTCTATGGCTTGGAACAGTGCATGGCTGGCGAGTTGCTAGAATTTGAAGATGGTACTGTCGGCATTGCGCTGAACCTTGAAGAAGACAACGTTGGTGTTGTGTTGATGGGTGAAGGTCGCAAAATCGCTGAAGGTAGCTCGGTTAAAGCAACTGGACGTATTGCTCAAGTTCCCGTAGGTGAAGCATTCATTGGTCGCGTTGTAGATGGTTTGGCTCAACCCATCGATGGCAAAGGCGAAATCAAGGCAACCGAATCTCGCTTAATCGAATCTCCCGCTCCTGGCATTATTGCTCGTAAATCCGTATTTGAACCTCTACAAACTGGTATTACCGCGATCGACGCGATGATTCCTGTTGGTCGTGGTCAACGCGAATTGATCATTGGCGATCGCCAAACAGGTAAAACTTCCGTTGCGGTTGACACAATCATCAACCAAAAAGGTTTGGATTGTATCTGTGTATATGTAGCGATCGGTCAAAAAGCTTCCACCGTTGCGAACGTAGTTAACAAGCTTCGTGAAAGCGGCGCAATGGAATACACGATCGTCGTTATGGCAAGTGCCAACGATCCTGCAACCTTGCAATACCTCGCTCCTTACACTGGCGCAGCTTTGGCTGAGTACTTCATGTACAAGGGCAAAGGCACTTTGATCGTATATGATGACTTGTCCAAACAAGCTCAAGCCTATCGCCAAATGGCTCTCCTGCTCCGTCGTCCTCCCGGTCGTGAAGCATATCCTGGAGACGTATTCTACTTACACTCTCGCTTGCTCGAACGTGCTGCGAAGTTGAGTGATGAACTCGGCGGCGGCTCAATGACTGCATTGCCAATCATCGAAACCCAAGCGGGTGACGTATCGGCTTACATTCCGACCAACGTAATTTCGATTACCGATGGTCAAATCTTCTTGTCTTCTGACTTGTTCAACGCTGGGATTCGTCCTGCGATCAACCCTGGTATCTCGGTATCCCGTGTTGGTTCGGCAGCGCAAATCAAGGCGATGAAACAGGTGGCTGGTAAGATCAAGCTCGAACTAGCTCAGTATGATGACCTCGTAGCATTCGCTCAGTTCGCATCTGACTTGGACAAAACCACTCAAGCACAGCTAGCTCGTGGTATCCGTTTGCGTGAAATCCTCAAGCAGCCTCAATACTCGCCATTGCCTGTTGGCGATCAAGTGGCGATTATCTACACCGCGATTAATGGCTACCTTGATGAACTGGAAGTTTCTCAAGTTGGCGCTTTTAACAAGGGGCTGCGTAACTACTTGGCAACCAGCAAGCCTAAGTATGGTGAAATTATTACGGCTGAGAAGAAGCTGTCTGATGAAGCCGAAACAATCTTGAAGGAAGCTCTTGTGGAATATAAGAAGACCTTTTTGGCTTCTGTGTAATTCATAAATCTCGTTAATAAAAAAGAGGGCATATGCCCTCTTTTTTATTGGAATTTTGTTGAAAATGAAATTCTAAACTCTGTGATATGCTTGCTAATCAAGTAGTCTTTTGTACTTCGATGTCCAATTTACCGCATCCAGTTCAATATCAGGGTAGCAAGAGAAATCTCGCTTCGTTTATTCTGGGCTTTTTTCCTGACAAAATAGATAGACTGGTTGAACCTTTCGCGGGGACTGGAGCAATTAGTATCGCGGCTTCTGCGAAGCAATACACACAAAGATTTTGGTTAAATGATCTTAATCAGCCCCTAATTGAATTACTAGAGTTAATTATTGATAATCCGCATGAGATCGCTAATACTTATGCAGATATATGGAAAGAGCAAAATAATGATTCGATTAGTCACTATTTTGAAATTAGAACAAAATTTAATCAAACTAACGATCCAAAATTGTTTTTATATTTACTAGCTAGATGTGTAAAAGGCTCGGTACGGTACAACGCTGAAGGTTTATTTAATCAGAGTCCAGACAACAGACGCAAAGGGACTATTCCTGCAACGATGAGCAAAAATATTGCGGGAGTGTCTAGCCTATTAAAAGGTAAATGCCAGTTTACAGCTTGGGATTATCGCAAAGTATTAGCTAATGTCCAGAAAACTGATTTGGTTTACCTCGATCCGCCTTATCAGGGTGTATGTGGAAATAGAGATTCGAGATATTTAGCGGGGATTGATTTTGATGATTTTGTTGTCGCTCTTGAGAGTCTCAATGATCGGGGGATTAGGTTTGTAATTAGTTATGACGGGAAGTTAGGAAATAAAGCTTTTGGTCAGATTATGCCTGAGAGGTTGGCTCTTAAAAAAATTGAAATTGAAGTTGGGCGATCGTCACAGTCAACTTTATTAGGTAGAGCAGAAAAAACTATTGAGTCTTTATATTTATCGCCAAATCTCATTCAGGATAAATTGATCGATTTGGCTAGCTATAGGCGCGAACAGCCAAGACAATTGACGTTGGCGTAAAAAATGGATAGCTCTCAGCCATTACCCGATGATTTTTTGCATCTTTGTCAGTCTGTGACTGCGAAAAGACCGAAAGCGGTGATCGATCACATTCTCCAGTATGGTTTCATTGTTTGCCGCTAATCATCTTGATCGAAACAAAAAAGCGTTATAATATAAGAAAGGATGCAGCAGACATATTTTTTCTAGTATGACATCCCGTTACCTTTAGGGGTTGAGGCAAGTCCAGTAAAGACGTTCTGAATACCAAAAAATATACTCAAAACATAGTTTTTGGCGAAGACTCCTTAAGGGGTCTTTGTTATTTATGGGGATGGTAATTTTTTGTTGTTTAATAAGTTTCTGGCTATAACGAAGAAGCCGACTTTTTTAATTTTTCCCACACCTTCATATTTTGGGTAAGCGCTCTGGACGTGTAACCTGAGCTTCTTTTCTTCTTTGAAGACCGTGAATACGACAAAGTAATCAACTTCATTACCTTGTGAGTCTACAACTCTGACGATCGCAAATTTCCCATATCCTGCATGACAAACTAATGTTGAGCGTTCTGCCAATGAGGCTATGATTTTCGGTAAATATTTGGAGAGTTCATACCTTTCAAGGTTAAATGCTCTGGATTCTCTTGGGGCTTTGTAATTCAATGACTGTAATTCTTCGCTCGAAAGGTCGTCAGAGTCTTTGGTAAAGCAGTGTAAGCCATAGGTGACAATAAACCGATACATAACTGGATTGTTTTGGTCTTTGTCGTCAACATATTCAACCCAGTGAGCATTGAGGTGAGATAGGTCGTAAACCTTATCGGCTAATGTAAAATTTTTCCAAGCTGTAACTTCTGTCTTAACTGTTTTAAAATCTCTGCTCATCTAAGCGGGACAACCAAAATATCTAACAAGGTTAACACCTGACTAATAAACTTAAGCAAATGATTCCCGAATTACTTGCTGCTAATCATCAAATGGCTATTGAAAGGCTGGGGGTTCCAGAGGTTGATTATCAGTAGATTGCTGCATAGAAATCGCCTATTCATTTCATGGGTAAAGTCGCCTCTTGCTTGTTGACAGGTTTATGACTATGGCGATCGCTTGAAAGTATTAGAATAATTGAGATAATCCACAATGTCAGCAATTACTACAATGACCAAATATAGCCAATTCCCTAATGATGAAGAACTAGAAACACTCTTAGAAGGAGAATCTGTGTACAGTGTGTATTGGGATACTGAATCGCTTGGTGCTGGTGCTGATCTTGAGCAGGTATATCGTTGGGGCGATAAATATATTGTTTGTCTCAGCAGTGACGAAAATACAACGGTATATTCATCACTGTTAGAGGCTATCGAAAGTAATGATCTTTTCAATGTCGGTGATGCAACCAAAGAGATCGATAGCTCAGAATTGTCTTCAGAAGAAATTGCCAGCCATCTACGCGCATCTGGAGAAAGTAAGTATAAAGTTCTTATAAATGGTGAACCTTGGCAATCTCACGAAACAGGGAGATTTTCTAGAATGTAAAACTTTCGTATGACAAGCTATAAACAACGAGGTTTAGTTTTCCGACATACTCCATCAACTGAAATGACTCTCATCTTGTCGTCTTGAGTAAGCTCAAAGATTGCTCTCTGTCCAAATTTTTTGGCTAACTCACAAGCATCTTTTTTGCTTATACCTTCTATAGCGAAACTCGCTTGTTTCCATGATCCATGAGGTGATTTACCAAAAACTTTCATGAATTTCAATTCACGATATTTTAGTAATTTGCGTAACCAAGAAGTTCTTTCGTCATTTTGATTCGATAATAGAACCTCCTCAAAAGGATTTTCTGCGGATATTACGAAAATAGGTAATTGCATAGGTAAAGGAATGGCATTAGCTCCGCTCCAAAATATTTCTTTTCCATCTGATTCATCCACAATAATAGTGTTGATAAAGGCATTCCATACTTGAACTCTATCATCAACTTTTGACTTGACTTTCTCTAGTAATTTATCAACCTCATTAATAAGCTGAAGAGCTTCTAATGGATTTTCCACCTCATTTAAAATACTTCGACCATGTGCAAGATGATTTCTGATATCTTTTATACGCTTTGTTACATTCTTAAATCGTCCCTTTAATATTACATCCCCAGAGCTTGATGAAAATCCCAAGTCTGAAACAAGACTAGATTCCTCTTTAACCTTCTCAAGAAGCCGAGACAGTTTCTTTGGATTTCCATCAATATCATTTCCATCAATATCATCTTTTGGAGGTGAATCAGGAATAGGTGTATTAGTATATGTACCTAAAAGTCTACGGAGTCCAGCTTCTAACATAAGAATTTTAGCCAACAGAAATAGAGATACTGCTGGCTTTTCTAAATCATAAAGTGTGACGATACCCTGTGGTTTGTTCACGCCATCTACAAACAACCAACTACTGCCAGTGAGAGTAAATTTATCAAGAAGATCTCTTAGTGAAGCGTTTGGGCTAATCATAAAGGCTTTATCTATAGGACAAATTGCTTTGCGAATAGCCTCGTCATCACGAAGTAACTCAAGTTTTACTTTTGACACGAAGCCTATTTGATCGCCATTACTCACAGGCACAATGTCGAAATTATTTGCAGTCATCCAAGCCATAATTTCTAAAGCTGGCTCATCTGGATCAGCTTCAACTAGTTCCATAGTTGCAAAGTGCTTAACCTTGATTGCTTCGTTTGCTAGTTCATCTAGATTTGTGAAATTTTTAAACATCGTTAACTTTAAAATTTATGAATGAATAAGTTCTCAACTTTGAGCAGCATTTTCTTTGAGTAAATCCTCTAAATCTTGCTGCATTAGTTGTGCAAGACGCTTGCTTGGCGTTTTCTCTATCTCGATTACGAGTTGTACTGCCTGTTTGTGCCATTCTTCCTCTAGATTGGGGCAGGAAAATTCATCACGAAGTTTGCCCATCCGCGCCATAGCCGCTACAAAGCCTGATTTTGCTGGCAAGTTACGCTCAACTAGGCATTCAACACCGCAGATATTACATTCCGATGATTTATAAGCATTTGGCTCAGTAATAAAAAAGCCATATCCTTGAGTTTTCATATATCCCCCTTGATTAAGACTTGAGTTTTAATCATAACAATATACCTACACATCATTAAAGTTATCTTGTATAGCAAGGAGTATTTTTACATTTGATGAGAATACAAAGACCTTGTGGCGATCGCTGTTTGATTGATTTTTTTGAGGGGCGATCGCCTTGTTTTGCTTTTGATGAATAGGCGATCGCTGTTTGGTGATTTGTAATGATGGGGCGATCGCATTTTTTATTTTTAGTGAATAGGCGATCGCTGTCTACTTCTTCAAGCAACCACTTTGGGGTTAACTAATACAAGAAGCTCCTCTTGAATGACACGGCGCAACGTTTCTTCGTTTAAAGGCGGTTGTACTTTGTTAAGGTATTCTCGCAAAGCTTCATTCATAATCGTTTGATAACCTTTGCCAGCAGAGTCACCGCGTTCTCGAAATGCTTCAAGTACATCATCATCAATATAAATCGTTATGCGGGTTTTGCCAGTTTGAGGGATCACAGCCCCACGTTTAGCTTGGCTAAAATCATATTCCGTCTTCATAATTACGTCTCTCAGAACGAGTAGCAGGACGAGCAGAAATCAATCGAACGCGATCGCCACGATCTGTGTAGACAACAACCAATAAACGCCAGAGATGATCCATTCCAATTACGATAAATCTTTGTTCACCTTTGGCTGTCGTGTCTTCACAAGAAAGCGCATTGGGATCATACAAAACCGCCTCGGCATCGGAAAACCGTATGCCATGCTTTTGAGAATTAATGTAGGCTTTATTTGAGTCCCATTCAACTTGCATACATATATTATATGCATAAAAATGTTTTGCGTCACGTATTTTATAAGCAGGCGATCGCTGTTTGGAGATTTGAATGGTGGGGCGATCGCCTTGCTTTACTTTTTGATGAATAGGCGATTGGAGGTTTAAATGGTGGGGCGTTTGAGGTGATAGACTGAAAAAATACCAGCAAAATTTTTCAAATGCCTACAGCACTCCAAGTTGGTCCCTATAGTTTTATCTTTTTTAGCTCTGATAGAGACGAACCACCCCACATTCACATTAAACGCGATCGCCAGTTAGCCAAGTTTTGGTTTAGTCCTGTTACATTATTTATCGAAGAATCGAGGATTTAAAGATCACGAACTAAATGATATTTCTCAACTTGTAGAGGAACACAATCAAACATTATTGGAGGCATGGCATGACTACTTTGACACTTGATACTGAACCACTTGCAACCCAAATCAATGTGACTGAGGATAAACTAGTTATCGAATTAGTAGATGGTCGAAGTTTAATCATTCCGTTATCATGGTATCCACGTTTATTAAATGCTTCTCATCAAGAAAAGCAAAATTGGCAACTCTTGGGAGACGGTTATGCAATTGAATGGATTGATCTGGATGAACATATTGGCATCGAAGGATTGCTTGCGGGAAAACGTAGTGGCGAAAGTCATAAATCTTTTGCACGTTGGTTGGCAGCACGAAGCGCTTCTTGACTTTAGGCAATCGCCTTATTTTAATTTTTGGTGAATAGGCGATCGCTGTTTTGAATTAGGGGGGCAATCGCCTTGTTTTATTTTTTGATGAATAGGCGATCGCTGTTTAGTGAATTGAATGATGGGGCGATCGCTGGTTATGAGGATGGATAGGCGATCGCTATTTTTAAGCTATGATAAATGAAAATCATTGAGGATACTAGCCATAATGAAAGAATCATTTACCGCCATTATCAAGCAATCTAACAATTGGTGGATTGGCTGGATTGAAGAAGTGTCAGGCGTTAATTGTCAAGAATCCACAAAAGAAGAACTTTTAGAAAGCCTTCGCATAACCCTAAAAGAAGCACTTGACTTTAATCGTTATGAAGCAATAGAAGCTGCTGGCGGTGTTTATGAAGAAGAACTAATAGCACTATGAAACGTTCAGACTTACTTCGTCATCTTCGTAGTCATGGCTGTGAACTTATTAGAGAAGGTGGGAGACATTCATGGTGGGGAAATCCTAGCCAAAATCGTCGCTCATCCATACCGCGTCATACTGAAATCGATGAAAACTTAGCAAGAAAGATTTGTAAAGATTTAAGTGTTCCATTACCGAAATGATCCAAAAACTTGAAATTGCGATCGCTATTTGGGGACTTGAATAGAAGATCGCTGTTTGGTGATTTTGATGATGGGGCGATCGCGTTGTTTTTATTTTTGCTGAATAGGCGATCGCTGTTTGGTGATTTGAATGAGGGCGATCACATAATCTGAAAATATATACTTGTGAAGTAAGCAATAAAAACGAGAATCTAATGGCATATAGTAACTTCACGTTGAGACAAGTTGAAAAAGACTTTCATTTGCAAATTGAAGAAAAAATTGATTTGTTTGCCCATGTCACAGCGATCGCCCCTAGTGACGACATTAAAAAGATCCTCGCCGAAAATATACCCCTTGCCCTTGCTATTAACACCGAAAAAGGGCGATCAGAATTTCTGATTGCCCCCACCTTGTTAGAGCTGAGACGGCGATCGCCTATTCCCATTAGTCTATTTTCTGGCACAGAATTTAGCATTAGCCCCGAACAAGGACTTACAGGTTATTGCGATTATCTAATCAGCCTATCCAAACAACAACTCAGGATTAGCGCTCCAGTAATTGCGATCGTTGAAGCCAAAAACGAGGACATTAAATCAGGACTTGGGCAATGTATTGCGGAAATGGTTGCGGCTCAATTGTTCAATGAACTAGAAAACAATGATATTGATACCATTTATGGCATCGTCACAACTGGGGAAATCTGGAAGTTTCTCAAAATAACTGAGCAAATTGTAGAGATCGATCTTACGGACTACTACATCACAGATATTGGCAAGATTCTTGGTGTTCTCCTAAATTTTGTTTCCAGAAAAACAATTTAAAAATACTCTCAACTACTTTTAGCTTGGTAATCTTGAAATAAGATGATCGCGATCGCTAACGATGTCTGACGAGAAAAGCTGGTAAATCTACTTTTGAGTTGGGACGGAACGATCGCTCTGGGCTTTTTTCTGGATTCAGTTCTAGAAATGATTCAGATGTTGCTTCCGATGATCGCCTTGATGGATATTCCTGTTCCTGCCGAATTTCATTGTGAGAATGACTAGAAGCTTCTATTAAGTGTTTGAGAGGCTTTTCAGCTAGTAACCGATCTAGTGCAGCACTGAGTTGTAACGAATGATGCTGATGACGAACTGATTGTTCTTTCCAATGTTGGATCGCGGCTTCATATTCTGCCGCCTTTGATGCTTGGCGCAAAACCTGTTCTTGAAGTTCTTCAATTTGCTGCTCTGAATGTTGTACTCGCGTCAAATCGTTCACACATTCATTTTCCAATCCACGCAAGGATTGCTGCAAGTGGGCTGGATTAGCAAGATGTTGGATAAGTTTTTGTTCAATTTGGTCACGATGAGCCGTAACTTCAATTAGTTTTGATTGAACTATTTCAGCAGCTTTAGTACATTCTTGCAGCAGACGGTGAGTATTTTCTAACTCTTCTGTCAAAGTCCGTTGTGAAATTTCGAGCGCATTATTATCATTTTGTAATTGATGAATTACCTGATCTTTTTTTGTGATTTCTTGCAGATGTTGATTTTGCAGTTTTTCTAGTTGAGTCGTGAGTTCTTGGACTTGCCGATCGCGATCGTGGGTAATACTAATAATTTCTTGTTCTAGCTGATCAACATATTCACATTCAAACTCATGTTGCGATCTCAATGCATCTAACTCTTTTTGCAGTTTTTCCGTCAAGTCTTGGCGCAGAGAATCGGCATCTAATTCATTAGCCCCTAAAGTTTTTACCGTATCTTCAGCATCATTTACCCCACTCCCATCCGCGCCCCAATCATCGCCAAAAGCCTCAACCGCAAAGTCATCAACATCATCAAGGTTGATATCATCAAGATTTCCTAAAAACATATTAGTAATCTTGGCGATCGCTTTGTCTTGTAGACTCACATCAGCAGAGAGGCGATCAATCTCATGCTCTTCATTCACTGGTGTTGCCACAATCAAAACCTCTCGTAGTGTTTCTTTAGGTTTCAAATCACCCACGGAGAACCTCACTTTTATAATACTGAACAATACCGAGGTATTTTTACAAGACAAACATTACCAGACTTTGTCAAGTTTGCAATTATTTTTCTCCGAAAATGTTGAGTTTAGATACTTAGCAATTTGGCTTATTGATATCAGATCTAATAATAAATATACTTCGTTTATCCCAAAATCGTTACAGCTGCCTAATTTTCGGATATTATAAAGTTGGATTCATAGATACAAAAATTGGTCTTTTGAGGAGGGGGAGTTGGATAAGTTTAAATTTTTACTGATAATTTTAAGTAATTTTCTGCTAAGATTCTATTAGTTAGCTTCTCATGCTATTTTGCTTAATTTTTTAAAACTATTATTTATTTACTGTTCCTAGTAATGAATCTAAGCAAAAAAATTATTTATGGGTATGCGATCGCCTTAGGATTTACCTTTTTTGGTTCTTTGGCAGGGTTATTACTGGGAAATTCTATTCATCAACGAGCATTAGAAGAGAGTCAGACTGTATCTCAAGAGCAGAGATTCTTAACTAAACTGCAATTGGATATTTTACATAATCGTCCTGCTAAACAACTATCACCATATTTAAATGATCCTGTTGCGTTTCAGAGGGAAAGTAATAAGTTTCTTGCTCGTATTGATAAAATATTAATTCTCTTAGAAAGAGATCGTTCTTCAAGGAAAAAATCAGCGATAAAAGATCTACAAACTCAACTGACTGAATATGAGGCGTTTGTCAGAGTTTTTAGAGGGGAAGTGGAACAATTAATGGATGAAATAATACCACTGACAAGATCATCCGATACTTTACCCCAAGCAGAATTACAGTTATTGAGACTGGTTAAAAACAAGAGTTTCGTTAAATTTATTGAGTTTCCTGATCGCTTATTGCCATTTTTGCAAATACTGGATCAACGCGAAAAAGAAGTTGACATGACTCTGACTAAAGCTAAATTAGTTCGCATTGAAATTTATGTGGCAAGTTTGGTTCTTTCGATCACAATCACGACAATATTTTGTATTAAGGTTGGTCAAGAGCTAGACCTTGAGCAGTCTAAAGCCAAGCAGATATTAGAAAATCAAGTGATTGAGTTGAAGAAATCAGCCGATGCTTTGAAAACAAGTGAATCTCAGCAAAGAGCAGTAATTAGCGCCATTCCTGACTTGCTAATGCGAATTAATAGGGAGGGCATCTATATAGAGTTTATTGCCAATCAGACATTTGCTATAGTGAGCAATTTAGAAGAGATTGTGGGGCATCATGTAGATGATACCTTGCCCAAGAACGCAGCCCAACAACGAATGGAACATGTACATTTAGCGTTGGCAACTAATTCTATGCAGATGTATGAACAAGAACTTGTAGTTAATGACAAAATTCAAATTGAGGAAGTGCGGATCGTTCCATATGCTGAGGATGAGGTTTTAGCATTAGTCCGAGATATCACGGAACAGCAGATAGCCCTTCGCGATCGCCAACTTGCAGAATTATCTTTGCAACAGAGCGAACTTACCAAGCGAGTTATCATGGAAAGTATGCCAGATCTCGTGATTCAAATGGATTTAGATGGTCGTTATCTGAGTATAACGGGAGGAGCAAGTGTTCGTGTTAAACGTCCATTCAAAGAATCAACTGAATTTACAATTAATGATTTTGTGTCACCACATTTGGCTGAACAACGTTTTTACCACGCGAATAAAGCTGTTGAGACTGGGCAGATGCAAATCTACGAACAGCAAATTGAGATTGATGGCGATCGCCGCATTGAAGAAGTTCGCCTTGCGCGACTCAATGACCGAGAAGTGTTAACTATTATTCGTGATATTACTGAACAGAAGCAGTTTGAGCTACAACTTCAATCCCTAAATCAAAGCTTAGAACAAAAAGTTCAAGAGCGAACATTTCTGCTCCAACTAGCAAATGAAGAACTACTTCGCGCCACTCGCCTCAAGGATGAATTTCTGGCTAACATGAGTCATGAACTTCGCACGCCACTTAATGCCATTCTTGGGATGACGGAAGGATTACAGGCTCAAGTCTATGGGAATCTCAATGAACGACAACTTAAATGTCTAAAGACTATAGAAAATAGTGGTAGTCATCTATTAGAGTTAATTAATGACATTCTCGATCTCGCTAAAATTGAATCAGGGCAGATCACACTAGAATATACTCCAACATCAATCGAGCAACTCTGTCAATCAAGTCTTTCCTTTGTGAAGCAGCAGGCTTTGAAAAAACAGATTCAGCTTCACGTTGTCATTCCACCCCATCTACCTACCATCCAGTTAGATGAACGCCGAATTCGACAGGTGTTAATCAATCTTCTTAATAATGCTGTTAAATTCACTCCCGATGGTGGTCATGTTTATCTAGAGGCAATGCAACTTACTCAAGAGCCTGATAAATCTCAAGAGCCTGATCAAAAATATATGCGAATCACAGTCACTGATACAGGTATTGGCATCGCACCTGAGAATATCCAAAAACTCTTTAAACCCTTTATCCAAATTGATAGCGCTCTAAATCGTAAGTATGAAGGAACGGGATTGGGGCTATCTCTAGTCAAGCAAATAGTCGAACTTCATGGCGGCAGGGTCGGACTAACAAGTGAACTAGGTGTCGGCAGTTGTTTTACAGTTGAGTTCCCAATCAATAATCCCGATCTATCTATACAGGATAGTGTAGAACAGGATAGTGTAGAGGAGAATTTAGTTCGGGAGCTAATTCGGGATAAATATAGACTGAAACCGTTGCCTAAAGCTAATACTCTGACTAATTTGTCGGGTGATATATTAGTTGGTGAGCCAAATGGCTTAAGATCGCCATTAATTTTGCTGGCTGAGGATAATGAAACTAATATTAGTTCAATGTATAGTTATCTGGAAGCGAAGGGATATCGCATCTATGTTGCAAGAGATGGGCTAGAGGCGATCACCTTTGCAAAGCAATACCAACCTGATTTAATTTTGATGGATATTCAAATGCCAGTCATGAATGGGCTGGATGCGATTAAACAAATTCGTCTTGAACCCAATTTTGATCGTACACCGATTATTGCACTGACAGCTTTAGCAATGGAAAGCGATCGTCAAAAATGTCTGGATTTTGGCGCTGATGAATACATTACCAAACCTGTTAAACTACAAGCCTTATCTCAGAAAATTCAAGCCTTTTTAACTTAATAAAAAAATCACTTGTGATGATTTCTTCACTCAATTCCCCACAAAAGCCTCAAGATGATTCCAGCGATATCGGCGATCGCATAGTATCAGAACTTGCTTTGCAACAGAGTGAAGATCAAAGCAGAGCCATATTAGCCGCTATTCCTGACATGATGTTTCGGGTTGGCGCTGATGGTGTTTATCGTGGATTTATGACTCCAAATCGGGAAATCGATATAGTCGCCAGAGATTATAATCCTGTGGGCAAATGGATGCATGATTTTTTGCCTGCCGATCTTGCTCAAAGACAGCAACTTGCCTTAGAGAGAGCTTTGCGGACTGGGGAATTACAGGTTTATGAGCAGCAAGTCCAAATGGAAAATCGCCTTCAATATGAAGAAGTCCGTGTGATCAAAAGTGGTGATGATGAAGTTTTATTTATGGTGCGGGATATTAGCGATCGCAAACAAACTGAACTGGCTTTGCAAGAGTTAAACCAATCCTTAGAAGCCAGAGTTAAAGAGCGTACAGCGAAACTTCAGGCTAGTGAAAATCATAATAAAGCGATTTTTGAGGCGATCCCCGATTTATTACTCAGGGTAAAGCCCGATGGAACCTGTATAGAATTTATCCCTTCAACTCTACCAACTGATCAGTCGATCCCCATCGAGACAAATATTTCCGAAGTTTTGCCTCCAAATTTATTGCAACAACAGTTAGATGCTATTTCTAAGGCAATCACCACAGGAGAACTACAAGTTTACGAGCATGAATTTCTTCATGGCGATCGCATGGTTTATGAAGAAATTCGGATTATTGCCATCAATACCGAAGAGGCTCTCCTGATAGTTAGGGATGTCAGCCAGCGCAAACTTGCGGAATTTGAACTAAAAACCACTAACGAGCAACTTGCTATCTCTAACCAAGAACTTGCTCGTGCTAATCGTCTCAAAGATGAGTTTCTCTCAACCATCAGTCATGAATTGAGAACGCCTCTTAACGCGATTATCGGAATGACAGATTTACTAAAAGAAGAGGTGTTTGGGGAGATTAATGCAGAACAACTCGATGCTCTCCAAATCATTGATCGCAGTAGCTCTAATTTGTTAGAGCTTATTGTAAATATTCTTGATTTTACGAATATTGCGGCTGGAAGATTAATCCTGAATCTCCGTCCTACTAACATCAATTATCTTTGTGAGTCAGCCCTAGAATTAGTGCAGAAACTCATAGAAACTAAAAAAATTCAGATTGAATCGCATATTCCGCAAAACTTGCCCGATTTAAACATTGATCATGGGCGAATTCAACAAGTATTAGCGCATTTAATCGCTAATGCCGTGAAGTTTTCTCCAGAGCAAAGCCTGGTCAAACTTGGTGTCAGTATTCTGAGCGATCGCGAAGCGAATAATTCTAACAAGTATCGGAATTGGTTAAGATTTACAGTCACAGATCAGGGAATTGGGATTGCTCCCGAAGATTTGCCCAGACTATTTCAGCCCTTTACTCAAGTAGATAGCACTCTCAACCGTCAATATGAAGGTATGGGAATTGGTCTGGCGATCGTCAAGCAGATTGTTGAACTCCATGATGGTCGAGTTATTGTGGAGAGCGATCTCGGCATCGGCAGTATTTTCTCAATCGAACTGCCAATAACATTTGAGCATTAGTAGCGGCGGTCTACTTATTTTTTTTAGAGTACTTTTGCAGCTTTGCAAATATTTTTTGCGATCGCAGTTTAAGAATTTGCCAATAATTCAAATCGGGAATATCGCCCTGATAAAGTTGCTTGTGATCAAAAAATTGATTTAAGTCTTCTAAAATTATGCGTAGTCGATTAGTAACATTTTCGGCACGATATTCTTCCAAAATACTAGGTTCCAAAACTAGTTTCTTCTCGCTATGAATCACGTTTAAAATACGTTGTAGATCAAATGCTTGGGAATATCCTGCTATTTTATAACAGTTAAAAGCTGGATCTAAATAATCAGATAGCCCATGATTGATGCTAGAGAAAACTGTGCAACCACAAGCCATCGCCTCCATTGGTTGTAGTCCAAACCCTTCGCTTACCCCCTGTACAGCCCAATATTCTGCGGAATCGTATAAATAGACTTTAGCGCGATTAAATAACCCTTCGAGATCTTCTACATAACTACTAATCACTTTGACCCGACAGCGTTCTTGTAAAGCGGGAATTAATTGTTTGATTAAATAACTAGAAGATTTTCGTAGTTGAATTAATACATCAATATCGCGATCGCGCCAATCCCCTGTATTTACATCATGAAACTTATCAGAAATCTCGTTAGGTAAATAGTAAAGTAAAGAATGCGGCGATCGCTGTCCCCAATAACCAAGCGTATTACGACTGACCGTGACAATTGGCACAGCCGCCGACAGATTAAATCCATACCCCGCACTGTGAGCATGGTAAATCGCATTAAAAGCTTTTAATTTCGGGGCAAGTTTCGCAACATCAAATCCCCAACTCATCACAAAAATTACATCCTCTAAGGCACGAAAGTTATCATCGGAACTCAATAAATCATCTAGCCATAGAGTGCCTTTTTCGCGCTGACGATAAGTAACCACCTCTGCACCACAAATTTGCTGCGCCAGCTTTAGAGTTTTTAACTCCGCCCACAATCCCCCACAAGCGAATTTATCTGTCGTTCCTGGAAGTAAAAAATATAGTTTTCTCATAAGGGCGGCAGTACACAAAACTATCTAATTCTTAGCTGTAGGTTAAAGTTTAAACCAAAATAGCTAAATAAATTAAGAAATCGTTGCGTTTCATCCTTGAATCGATGAATTACAATACTCGATTTTTCTTGGTATTTATAAGAGGCGATCGCCCTAATATACAAAATTTAGCACCCCCTTTTGAGTCATTGCCCATTTACCATTTACATAATCCATATAGGCAGGAGAAACAACTTGACAGAATTGATAATTTTCACTTTTAAAGTTAGTCTCGAAAAAATATTCAAATCCTGGAAGCCTTGTTTTAGCAATACGCTTTGATGGATTAGGAAGCAACAAAAAATAAGGCTCAACAGTTTGAATAATCCAAAATAAACCATCAAAATCTTCAAACAATTCTAGTGAGTTTCCCCAAAATTCACGATTCCGCATCATACTGTCAGATGTTGCATCGTAATATCCCTTGCTATAAGAATGAAGCAAGTTATAAGTTCCATTATTATAGTAATCAATTGCTAGCTCTTCTGTTAACCTTTCAGAAGCTATATTTTTAGGAAATGTAGTTTTATCAATAACAGGATCAGGATTTTGATATTGTGCAGACGCATCTCCCTGCGATCGCCTAGAAGCTGTTTCATCAAGACGAGCACTAGATCTATCATTTGTTCTAGACTGGTTTTTGTTATTTAAATGAAAATTTTGGTGTCGGTCAGTGGTTTCGTTGTTAATTAAAGGATTACTAGGCTCATGGGTAATAGGTGACTTGCGCCCTAAACCACGTAATCCTGCTTTTTGGGGAGTTTTATCATCATTAATCAAAGGATTCTGACGACGATCTTGAAGGCTTTGTTTAGTTTTACGATCTTGTTTAGGTGATCGGTCTTTGGTCTGAGAATCATCCGACGGATTGGGTAATTTCGAGCCTCTTCCTAAAAAATAGCCAGCAACTCCAACAACAGGCAATAATAAGAAAACGACTGACATCATAATATTTTTACTGTTTTCAAGTTGCTCAATTTTTTCATTCTGATTCGCTAATGCAATAGTATGAGCAGTAATTTGTTTTTGAAGTTCTTCGTTCTGTAAACTAATAGGACTTGGTATACCAACTAAAAGCTTCATTAGCTCCTGTAGCTTATCATCTATATATTTGATAAACTGCCGTGGCATTAGTTCGCTTGGATTGTTGCTAGGATCTTCGGTCTGCGATAGTTTGATTGAGCCTACTTTCTCCTTGATCTTATCTTCTTTAGCTCTAATATCTAGCTTAGAATCTCTTATCACGTCATTAGATTCACTAAGAACGGTTACTAGCTGAACTGAATCTTTTATAGCAGATTTATCCAACAAACCCTTACATTCGTTGATTTGTGCTGGTACGGGTAATACCCAATTTTTAGCTTTTGCTGTGATTATTTGCCAAGTAACTGGAGGAGTACCTAATTCACCAATATCTCTTTTGAAGCTATCTCGATACTTTTCCAGTCCGTCTTTTAAGGTGGCAAGACACTTCTTCTCACCATCTTTTAAAGTTGATACATCTATAGGTGGATTAGTAGGTGGCTTAGAAACAGGAGATTCGAGCCAGCCACATCCCCCCAACAAGACTAATTGGATGGATAAAATTATTAACTTGTAAGAGGGATGAGTAGTTTTCATTTACTTGCCCAATCCTCCGAAAGCACCTCTATCAAAGCCTTTAGCCCAAGAATAAAAGGTGGTTCTAATCTGATATTTTCTGTGGTTGCTCCATCTTCCAAAACTAGAGAATTTCTCAATTCTCTGACTACTTGATTCCAAAGCCTCAGATTATCTGCAATTGTATTTTCTAGATTCTCTTCGTCACTCTTTTTAGGATCGCCCAAACTAAAACCTTTGAGTAGTGGAATAGGAATGTTGCGTCTTGCCTTTAAGCGCTTGTGGAACCAGTACAAGAACTTTGGTAAATTAACTAAATCTTCGGCTCTTCTGACCACCTCCAACTCGTCAATTTGTTCAACTACATCAGCATCAAATTTAATGTAGGAATTCCAATTAAAACTATGAGAACCAACCTTGCATGGTTCTCCAGCAATTAGCTCATCTTCGGCTATAGTCGGATCTCCTAATCTCATCCTACCAACCACCAGACCACAGGCAGCCTCTTCTTTCCGTTTGTCATTGACAAAACTGGTCTCACCTCTTGGCGTAAATTCTGAGCCTTTAATCACCATCTCCTGAAACAGATCGCCAATTTCATCACCTTCAAACTTTCCTGTGTCTGACAACCAATTTAAAAGACCACAACCATTACCACCAAAGTAAATATCCACTGGTTCACCCGCGTGATAGCGCCTTGGACTAGTTTCATCACTATGTAATACTTGTAGTACCAAACCGACATAGTAGTGTAAACCTGCGACACCGATCGCCAAGATCTGTAGGTATCCATACAAACGTTCATCATCTTGTAACCTTCGGCGCTGATTTTTCAACCACTCATCACTTCTCGCCTTTGCCAATGTATCTATGGCACTCGCAAATAGGCTGGGTTTATCTTTCAGATTACTTAATATATAATCCTTGGGATCAAGGAGTTTAATACGTTTTAGAAACTCTGGATCTCGCTTAACTATATTACTAAAAAGATGTCTACCTGCTAACTGTACTGAACATTGGTAAACAGGAATAATTTGATTTTTCTGTTCTTCCCAGATAGAAATATCTGAAGTTCCACCACCTATATCAATACAAGCAGCGTTCAGCAATTGCTTTTTCCTCTTGGAAGAAAAATAGTGTGCAACAGCTATACTTTCAGACTGGAAGCTTTTTCCTTTGAGATTTAGCTCTTCATATTTTAGACCAGTAATTTCTGATAGTTTCTCTGAACAAGTATTCCAAATAGTAGCATAACTGTTTTTGTCTCTGCGAGAGAATGCAGTTGGGTAGGAAAGCATCCACTTAATCTCGGTAACTCCACTCTTAACAGCCTGTGCAGAAATCTGTAAAGCAAACTGCTCAATAAACAAACGCATTGGCTCCTGATTATTTAGGTTATTCCATTTCAGATTACTGATCAGATCTCTGCCATCTTTAACATCATTCGGGGATTCAAGAACATAAATCCGAGCATCGAATATAATCTCTGCCTCTCTATCACTATTGTAACGTACTTGATTCTTGCCATCCTTAACTGTCAAGAGACTGGCAATCGGCAGGGTTTGTTTAAGTGGAATAAAGTTGTCAGTTAGTGCATTTGATCTTTCGATGCCATCACTTGCTGCTGTAACGCGATAATGTAGTTCTTCAAAGGAGAGTTTTTCGTCAACATCACCTTGTTTTTTGTAGGCATTAGTAAAAGAAGTTCCAAAATCTACGCCAACCGACCATTCTGCTCCCGTACTTTCAATTTGTGTAGGAACTTTCAACGGAACACTGCCAATAACCCTCTGATCGCATAAACAAACTATATGGGTAGGAAAGGTTTCTAAACGGGATAGTTGGGAGCGCTCAAATTTATGGATATTTTCAGTCGGATTAGAAACATTAGGAAACTCAAAGCTTAGTCTCGTATCATCAATATCAAGTAAGGAATAGGCATAATATCTTTTCCACTTAGGGCTGACGAAATTTGGCCAGATTTCCGCGATCGGTAACCCAGAGATCGTATTGTCATTTTTTAATTCATACTCCTGCTCAAGAGGATGACCGTCAACCTGCATACTTAACTTGAGAGCAGTTCCAGCCCTTAATCGCTCCACCTTTAGCTTACTTAGTAAACTGGCAGCGTCAGAACGGTTAAAGAAACTAGATTGAATTGGTAAGATTACCGAGATTGGTGAACCGCCAAATGAAAGAGACTTAATACTTTCAGGTAAATCAGCATTAGGAAATGCATCAGGTCGCCGCAAGAAATATAAATCAGGAAGAAATACATTTGTGAGCGTTTCTTTGAGAGGATTGCGTAGCGGGTGATTAATTGCGGTATAGATACCTAAATCAAGCTCAATACCAAAATAAAGCTCTTCCTTTACTAAATCAATAATGTTGCCATTCTCATCAGTATTTAGATCTCTTTCCCGATCGCCCTTCAAATCATCAATAAAACTATTAATCAACGCGGCGATCGCCTCAGAAATACCCAACCCTTGCTCGGTAATCTTTTTGCGTAAATGTACTAGCCATCGCGAAAGCCTAGACCTTTGATCTGGTGTTAGATGCTCCTCTGGTGATTGGACTTCATTATCAATAAACCAAGGTAAACCCGTCCAATCGGCATCTTCCGAGGGGCAAACAATTGTACTGGGAGAAGTCATCCCAATCGATTTTTTATTCCAGCGAAAAACATAACCCTTTAGCCAAGGATTGACTTTTTTGGGCAAATCAAAGAGGCACTTGTCATCACTGGGGACTAATCTGAGCAAAGACTGAATAAAGTTGTTGGTTCTATACCCAGAATCACTGAGATCGATCGCTTGAGCCGTGAATTTACCCACAGATTCAAAATCTGGTGCTAAGGCGATCGCAGCTAACATCCCCCGCCATTGATTGATTAAAGGATTGCGAATACGAGAATTATATTCAGTACTGGGCAGAATTGACTCAAGCGATAGCGGATGCGCCCACATGCTAGGGATAGAGTTTACATTTGCCACATCCCCCGCTACAACTACATCAATACTTCGAGCCACATCATCAAAAGCCGCAGGTGCTTGGCGGTTCCACTTGCCAGTAGTACCGCGCCTTACCCTGTTGTCCTTTAATTTAGGAAGCATCAAGATTGATCTGTCATTTGCCTGAGTCATTTTCGTTTCCTCTCTTTAACCAATTTATCTAGATTGTCGTAATTCTTTACAAACTGCAAACCACATACAAATACTTGGCAAGTCCAACATATCCTCTTGCGTCAATCTGTTCAGTATCAATTCCTTCAGGTTCTCGCGGATCTAGCCTTAATTTAATCTTATCTACAGTATCATCACGCTGGGCTTCGTTTGATCGGGGGTCATCTTGTACTAAACGACCAAAATATTCATTTGGGTTTGCCACAGCATCATCGGTAGTTACACGATCAATAAAGAACAGATTGATCTCTTCCTTTTTATCAGCGTCATGTAGTTCAGCTAGCCAAATCGAAAAAGCCTCACACCATTTAGTAATAGTAGCTGCATCACTGGTTTCAACAAGAGGATTAGTTACTGGAGGCAAGTTGCCATCTCGACCCGTCATATCAAAGAAAGTCCCGATCCATACCTGATTTGCTCTTGTCCATCCTCTGGATTGCTCGTTCGAGCAGTACTTATCTAAATCTTCGACTATGGTGTTGTACCATATAAATGCAAATCTAACGGCTCCTCTCAAGGCATGGCGCACCACTGGCTCGTCATCCTCATCAAAATAATCTACGGGACTGTAATCTAAAGTCGATGGTTCACTGGGCAAATCTACCCAACCAATTTGGTCTTCAAATCTTCGTTCAGCAAATACAATTTTTTCGCTGTTCTTAGGCTTATTTAGGTAGAGAAAATCTCTAACCGCTAAAGCAGCGTAAAACTCAACTATATGCGCCTTGTTTTCTTGACTCTCACCGCCAACACTAAATCCTACATCAACTCGATTTTGATCCCCCAAACAATAAAATACATCGCAAATATCCTCCATTTGACTTCTGTAATACTGCATTGCTGCGGCTGTATTAAGTGCAAACTCAGGCGATCGCGCATAAACTGCATCCTGCGGCACATTAGTTCCACCGACCGCAAAGCCGAAATATGGTAGTACCAATAAACTACCTAATATCAATTTATCTCTTTGGGTCTCCGAGTCATCGGAACTTTTCCCTTTGTAAAAATCATTTAATAAACGAGCAATAACAGGCAATCCCGATGCTCCTGTCCCCCCAAAAACTGAGCCACAGAGAAGGATTTTAACCTTACTGCTTTCGATTGAATTGTCAATTTCTTCTAAAATTTTTGCCCAAGGCTTCAAATAATCGGGGTAGTTGCCCTGATATCGACTATCCCGTAGGGCTTGGAAATTTAGTTGACTCATAAAGGCTGAGCCGATCGCTGGGCGACCACGAAATCCTTCGGATAGATTGATTTCTCTTTCTTCTTTGGTATAGAGAACATCAAATAAGCCCGTTGCCACAGGATCATTATCTACCATGGCATTATATCCAAAAAAGTTTGCAAGGCTGTTGTTACCAGCGCCAACAGTGGATATACCAAGGTTGATGATTTCTGTTCGCATCCATTGGCACGGATCTCCAGATTTCCAAACTTTTTTTCGACATTCATTGTAAATATCGATTTGTTTGCAAGTACGGATATAGTTGCCATTAGATTGATCGGGGTCAACAAAAAGAATTTTGATCTTTTCGTCACTCATCAGCCCAGCAGAAGCAAGATGCACAACTGACTCAACAACTCGCGCACCCGACCCACCAATTGCAATCAAATATAAAGCCATAATTTCAGTACAGATCGGATTAAAGCGGAATACCTACAGAAGAAACAAGACGACGAATTGCACGGGAACCAGGCAAAATATACTTTGCATAGCCTTCAGAACTGATGCTCGTACCTACCCAATAAATTACTATTAGATGAATTACATAACTGAATATGACTAAAACAGTCGCATTTGCTGTTTTGGCAAGGTTCAAATAGGTTATCACCCCAATTGTGACTAAGGGCAGCATTAGTAATGCCCACCAATATTTTACTGATTCATGACATTCAGAGTTCTCCCGATCTCTCCAAGAAATCCAGAACCAAATACTAGCAGCAATAAATGTAATGCAGACAACAATTAAAGAATTGGGTATGAAAACATTCGCAATCCATCCACCAATAGCACTGGGGGGAACATCTTTTGAGACAGCTATCAAACCATTTTGGAATAGCAAGAGAAATCCAGCCCAGAGAACTAACGAAAGTATAAGAGTTCCAAAAATCTTTAGCACAGCTTTAAATAATATTTTGACAAAACAGACAGAATACTTTTGGGATTGGAAATTGGTATATCAGTAGTTTTCTGTATCTAACAGTAGTGTCAGGACTTTCGATTATCTGAAATACTATTTAGATATTTGAAATCCATAGAAATAGTATATGATTACCATCGATCTTGTCTAGCGATCGCGATATGAAAGTTAATCCAAAAAATAAGGGATCTAGAGGTTCGGGGCAGAATAATGTTGGATCTAGCCTTGTTGTCATCATTGCGTTGGTAGCGATCACCACCTTATTCGCTGTATCAATTATCTTTAAGCCCACTAGTTTAGCGATCGCTGATTGTCAAATCCCTACAGTATCAGCACGACCATTAGCATCATCGAAAAAAATTCGGGCTGAAGTTTTTGTTGATGGTACACCTTCAATGAATGGATTCGTGGCATTCAAAGACAGTCGTTACAGTAATACCCTGAAAACTTTAAACACCGCGATATCAGAAAAATGGCAGAGTGATCAAACTAAGTTTTACCGATTTGGGGACAATGTTCGAGATTTGATACCATCGGCAAATTTTCAACAGGCACGGACTGCGGCTTTTTATCCAACAGAGGCTGGCAGCGAGAATGGATATCCATTTTTTCTTGATAGTGAAATTATCGATGTGTTCAAAAACTCAGCCAAGCCAAGTGATGATAGCTTGACTGTCATTGTCACTGACTTGACCGAAAAAGCGCAAAATATGAATCCAATTATTTCTACGATTAAGGATAAATACATTAATGCGGGCTTTTCCGTAGGGATTTTAGCGCAACGTAGCGAATATAAAGGCAAGATCTATGATGTGGGGTTAACTAATGAACAATATGAATGGGATACGAATGCACCCAGTCGTAAAAGCGATCCTAAGTTTTATCGTCCCTTTTACATTGTCATGATTGGTGGCTATGCCAATGTTAATTATTTTTATGAACGTCTTAAGGAATCAGACAAAGACAGTATTAAGGATAGTAAGTTTGTAATTTTTGATCAACGATTAGCATCAGAACCATTTCTACTTAGCCTCAAAGAATCACCCTCTTTAGAACCCGAAGGTATCACTAATAGCATTAACTACAGTGGAGTTGTGATCGAGCCGACTAGTCAAGCCCAAAAGGAGCAAATTCAGCTTTTGCGGTTAAAACCTGATGCTAGTTATAAATATAGTTACAAAACTAGTCAGTCAGCATTGTTAAAAAATACACTTGCAACCCTCGGCGATGCTTCACACATCAAAACTAAGATTGATGCTAGTCGAGTTGATTTTTTATCTAAAAAGTTTGTTCCCTACGATCAAGCTCAAGAGTTAGTTAAACTCGTAAATGTAAAGTTTAGTAATGAAGCGAACGACAGAAATGAGTTTGAATTGCAGTTTAACCCCAGCAAAAATATACAGGACGGCATTTATGCGATTAACTTATCGAGTTTCATTGACAAGCCTACAGCTTTAAATTGGCTATCTGAATGGAGTGCCGATGAGAAGAATGGGAAAGATGGATCTAAAACTTTTAATGTGGCACAGTTATTTAATGGTTTGAAAGAATTAGTGGTTACAGCAAATAGCGATCGCCCAGATTTCGAGAAACTAATTTCCAAGTTTTGTTTTATTGCTGAAATCCATTAGTATAGATTGTAATTATTAATGGAAAAGCTGATGATTCCTACCAATTAATTACAATCCTACTTTATGTACTTTGTTTAGGTTGTTCTTGTTTTTTCTCTTTAAAGTCTAGATTGATTAAACTGTTTTTGTTGCTAGTGAAATCAAATTGAATCACCGTCATGCCCAATTTGGGTTCTGCTGGTATCATTTTTGATATTGTTACACTCAGCTTATCCAATTGAGGATATATTTTGTCAATAGATAAAGCTTATTGTCTTGACCCAGAATGCAACATCTTTAGATTTACTAGATTTAGGCTTTACATTTCCTGAGTTACTCGGTGCTTTGCCTCTATGCTTCATTAATTCATCTGAGCCTAAATCAATAGCTGTATTTTACCAGAATATTAATAATCAAGTTAACTACCTTAGCAAAATATTTTATTGGTTATTTAGGCTTAAGCAATCTATGATGAATAAACTACGCCCAAAAAATTCACAGAAAGTTTTATTGATTATGTAGATCATTTTCCGAATTAAATGGTAACTTTATTCTGTGTAATGTGAGGTTAATTTTATGGGCTTTTCTTCGCGGCGGATGGTGACAAAATTTGCCACAGCTATTTTTTATGGTACGGGAGTATTGAGTGGGGTAGCGTTGAATGTGTCAGCAAAAGAAATTCAGCCTTCAAAGCTAGCTGAAAAGTCTGTTGATACTCAGGATATTTGTGGGGGTGATCGCCCCATAGAATTGCAAAAGCCCCAGCTCAGAAGCATAGCAACTGTGTTGCAAGACGAGTTGGCAAAACTAGAACAACGCTTTATAACTAAAGGGGCAAAGAAAACTTGTCAAGCCGAATTGCAAGAATTTGCCGATGACATCACTAATCTCTATGTCAAAAATGGGTACATTAATTCCAAGGCGACAATCAGTAAAACTGTACCGCCTCAAGTCTTGATTGCAGAAGGCGAGATTAGACCATTGACTAAAGAGCAAATTCGAGGCTTAAAAAAAGTTGACCCAGATTATATATTGGCAAGGCTTAATCCGTATATCACCAGCCCATTTAATGCGGATAAACTTCAAGAAGGTATCGAATATTTAAATCGCGATCCCAACTTCTCTAGTGTACGAGCCACTATTGTAGCCGCTACTCCCAACGAATCTAAGCGTGACAATAGTAGAGAAATCGAAAATGAAATCCAAGAAGATCGCGGTCAAGCCCCAACATCTACTCAACCTTCCCCAAAAACAACTGCACCGCCTACAAAAACAATTGCCGATGATCGTCCCAGTATCAAAATAGAAGCCAAAGAACGCAATCAATTTCAGGGATTTGCGAGTTTTGACAATGAATCACCGTTTGCACTTGGTTCGGAAAGATATGGTGCTGGTGTATCAATCAGTAATATGACTAATTTTGGCGATCGCTTTGCAATTTCCAACTATCGCACCACCACAGGCGGACTAAATCAATATGATTTTTCCTACTCAATTCCTGTGAATGCTGATGATGGGTTACTATCTTTGCGGATCTCTCCTAGCAATTATCGGATTACCCAGCCTGATTTTAATTTTTTGGGAATTAGGGGTACAAATACACTCTACGAGATAAATTTCAAACAACCTGTTCTGCGATCGCGACTAAGCGAGCTTTCTTTTTCTTTGGGGTATGCTTATCAATCTGGACAAACATTTATCTTTAATGACACTAATATTCCCTTTGGGATCGGACCAGATGCCGATGGCACAACTCGAACTGGCGTATTGAAGTTTAGTCAAGATTACATTGCTAGAGAGCTAAATAACAGTTATTGGGCTTTTCGTTCACAGTTGAATCTCGGTACAGGTTTTGGGGTTTTCAATGTTAGTAACAATAAGGCTGACAGTGCCAATGCACCAACGGGCTATTTTTTGAGTTGGAATGGTCTCGTCCAGAGGGTACAAGCTTTGGGGCGCGATGTGTTTTTAATTGGAACCATAGATACCCAACTAGCTAACGATCCCCTGTTATCTTCGCAGCAGTTTTTAATAGGTGGCGCTCAGTCAGTCAGAGGTTTTCGCCAAAACGTAAGGGTCGGCGATAATGGGATTAGGTTTTCTCTCGAAAATCGTTGGATTGCTCTGCGCGATGAAACAACCGAGTTTGCTAAATTACAGTTTCTACCATTTGTTGAATTGGGCGGAGTTTGGAACAATCCCCGCAACCCTAATGCATTACCTAATCAAAACTTTATTGCTGCTGGTGGACTAGGGGCGATCTTTGAACCAATAAAGGGACTCACATTACGTCTAGACTATGCAATCCCATTCTTGCAACTACCTGACAAAAGCACTAATTTGCAGGACTCATCCTTATATTTTAAGATGAATTATCAATTTTAGTTTTGACCATCATAATGTGAGCCAGATTTTTCTATCGTGAGTGAGGTTGACAATGGCAGAAGAGAACAAAATGAAAAAACGAGGCTTGGGTCGCAAGGATGGCAAGGAGCCAGGAAAACCTATACCAGTATCTACAGCAGAAGAATCTCCAGTCACTACTGTTATTAAGTCAAAAGATGCCAAATCTCAGTCGATAATTGTCATTATCGTAGTTGCTTTACTGGGATTTGGAGTGGTAGGTTCAATAGTCTGGAAGATTTTGTACGATAATCAGGAGAAATTTTCTGATGTCGCTAAAAAAAGTTCCGAAGTTAAGAAGTTGGTGGCTCAAGTTAACAAGACGATTCCAGAGGTAAAAAATTTAGCAGATCTCAATAGTTTGAAGGGTAAAGCGAATGAGGCTGTTAAAGATTTAGAAACCCTAAAGGAAAAAGCTAAAAGTATTGGTGATGAAGAAACCTCTAAGAATATCGACTCAGATTTAGAAGTTATCAAGTCCACATCAGCCAAGATTAACAACCTCATTGAGAGAGAGAGTAAAACTGTCAGTGCCATTAATGACATTAAAAACTCCATACAACCATTGGTCAATGTTGAAAAGTTAAATTGTGATCAATTACTTGATGCTCCCAAAAAATTTGGTGTGGCGATCGCTAAACTAAAAAACCCCAAAAATATTCCTTCTGAGTCATTTGTGCATGTCGATACTCAGAAGCTAATAAATGACTATATCAACTCTGTGCAAAAAGCCTCAAACCTTTACAAAGAAAAAAAATGTGGTGTCAAACTGCCATCACCTGCACCCAACAATTCTACGCCCGTCAATTCTGAACCAGTACCAGCTAATCCTGAGCCAATACCATCTCAGTCTCAGCCAGAATATGTTCCACCTAGTGTTAGTACACCAGAATACCCTCCCCCTGCACCAAAATCCGATGGTGTACCGATTTGTCCACCCGGTAAACCTCTTAAAGACTGTTAATAGCAAAAAAGAGTGTGGGTCTTCATTTTCAAAGTGCTATATTATTTAACTGTGATGCGAGGAAAAATTTGTGAGTAACTTTTCGATTAGATATATGGCTACTGCTGGTTTGTTGTATTTAGCTGGGGCTTATTCAGTAATTCTTGTACTGCCGTTACAAGCTCAAAGCATTTCCCTTGGCATTTCCTTTGTAGGTAGCACAAATGACTTGTCTATTGGTAATCCTAATAGCTTCGCCTTTCCTGCTTTAAGACCAATGGTAATTGCTGATTCTCCCACTACCGATCCGGACGCAAAACCTGCTGATTCAAACGAAGATGTCCTCGATCCTGAAACAGACTCTCCCGTTTCCAAGGTAAGCCCCATCAAAAAAACGGACCAAATCAATGATTCCGACCCAATACCTGAAACAAACAACGCAGAGACAACCGCCCCACCTAAAGCCCCCTCTGACTCTGAGATACCTATATGCCCAATTGGGACTCCTCTCAAAGATTGCTAATGGTGATCGCGCAATTTTTTCTTAGTTTAAATAGGAAATTCCTTGAAACAAATCATTCGTTTGGTTATGTTTGGCATCGCTTGTGGTTTGTCCTTTTACACAGAAACCATGTGTCTTGCCCAAAATCCACCTAAACCTATTGTTGAGGGTTACAAAAAAAACATTAGCCCAACCACAGCAACCACCTCTGATGTGTTCTTTCTGTTAGCGTTGGAAGGCTATAGATTTAGTGAAGCTCATAAATTTCACGAGATTCAAGAGAATTTTGTATGGTTAGGTGCAGCACTAAAACCTAGCGAGCTAGCCATTAAATTAGGTAAGCTAAATATCAAGCCATTACTAAATATCAAGCCATTAACTACGCCTTGTGATCGCGCTAAGCTTACTACTGTGCAAATATATGGCAACAAAAAAAATGAATGGGGTTCAGGGGTCATCTTTCACAAGCGTGAAGATCAAAATGGTGTGGCTAAATATTATGCAATTACTAATGAACATGTTGTCCGAGGCTCCAAAAAACTAAATATATTAACTAGCGATCGCACGGTGCATTCTGGTGTAGTAAACACGGCCATTAAATTTGATCGAGGAGATGATCTAGCTCTGGTTGAATTTACACCTGCTAGCAGCAATAAATATGACAATGAATATGAAATTGCCTCCATCGCAGATTACGAAATCAGCGAAGACGCATCAGTCTCAGCGGCAGGATTTCCCCGGCGAACAGGCAAAAATCCAGAATTTGAATGTCTTGTGGGTAACGTGGGGCTAGTTATGGATGCGCCTAGAACCTTTGAAGGCGGTTATCGAGTTGGATATGACAGTAAAATTATGCCAGGTATGAGTGGTGGTGGTGTATTTGATAGATTTGGGAAATTAGTTGCTATCAATGGTCGCCCAAAAAATATTTTCTTATTCAACCCATATACTTATAAACACAGCAGAAAAATACCCTGTCGCTCAATTGCAAGTGCAGCCCTTAAATTAAGTTGGGGCATCCCCATCAGTACGGTTACAAAAAAGATAAATCAAGCGTTAGAGGATAATCAAGTATCTGATGCTAATAGACTTGGATTACTTGACGAGTTTGTTTATGAGTCTGTTAGTAAATCTGGTAGAGCTATTTGGCAAACTAATCAAGAGCCAGAAGATCGGATTAGTTTTTATGAACTAACGCAAAACCCTATCCAACAATATAAACAAGAGGCTCAACGTATTAAAAACTTAAAATATTGTCAAATTTCTAGTGTTGACTAGTTGCAATTTTTGCGTTGCTAAGATACGATAGATCATGGAAAGAAGAATGAAGTATCTAAGTTTTGAATGTTTTATTCTTCTATCTTTAATGAGTATACTGTCTTGTCTGGAATTAGGGGGGTATGAGCTGATATACCGCCTGAGTGAATACTTAAACCAAGTAGATACTTACAAGCATAGTCAACTTGAGACAGTATTAAGGTCGGACTATTGACTGAAATCCGTACATCGAACTATCTAAATAATTGAGGATCTCTGGCTATGAAAATAAAAAGCTTGCTTCTGTCTCTAGTTTTCATGTCTAGCTTAACGATGGCGATCGGCAAGGCTAATGCACAAGAAAACAACGACAACACAGCAGATGATGGGGTTAAGATTCAAAGCTTCCAGTGTGGAAAGCTAGGCGGTACTTTTACAACTTTTATCCATTTCACGAATCCTAATGGTCAAGAGAGAAAATCGGCTCTGATCAAGTGGACGAACAAATATATAACTGATGCAAATTGGAGTCCTGAAAAGCGCTGTGTAGCTGTTTCCAAGCGGTTGACTGATCGATTTCAGGACGAAGGTTTAAATTTCTATTTGGTCAACAGCACTCAGGAATATAGAAATTCTATAACTGGAGCCACAGAGTCTGCTAAGGTTATCTGCTTTTCGAAGTCTCAGGAAACTGATGACAATGACAACTCAAGTGAGTGTGATGGTATTTTCTTGACCCTATCTCCCAAGGAAGATGCAGCTAAAGCAAAACTCGATTTGCAGTCAATGTTTGCCGAGGCTGGGACTGTGGCAAAAGAGCCTGTTGTAAGAGGGAAGCGTGTTATCCGTTTGCATGGCTTGCAGAATCAACTTAACAATGGTTGGAAAAACCGCACTTTGAAGATTTATCGAGTTAACTAGTATTTTTTTTGCTATAGAAAAATATTCGGAAACAGACTTGAGTTTTTCTCAGGTCTGTTCTATTATGCGTAAAGATTTTAGATGGCTGTGATGTGAGGAAAATTTGTGAGTAACTTTTCAATTAGATCTGTGGCTGCTGCTGGAATTGTTTGCTTGGCAGGTGCATTTTCGGTAATTCCTGTTATGCCATCACAGGCTCAAAATGTTACTGTTCCTGCTGTTAATACAACTGGGACGGTTGTTACTCCAAATGGCAGTGGGTTTGACATTACTGGCGGCACAGTCAGTAATATAAATCTTTTTCACGATTTTGCTAAGTTTGGTCTAGATATTAACCAGTTTGCTAATTTTAACTTGTCTAATGCGACTATTCAGAATATTTTGGCGCGGATTTCAGGGGGGAATCCTTCAATAATTGATGGATTAATCAAGATCACGGGTAGCACATCTAATCTATATCTGATGAATCCGTCAGGTTTTGTATTTGGCTCTAACGCGAGTCTGAATGTTGGTGGATCTTTTACGGTGACTACCGCTACGGGGATTGGCTTTAGTGGTGGTAATTTTAATGCGGTTGGCGTAAATGACTTTGCTGCCCTTGTTGGTAATCCTAATAGTTTTGTTTTTTCAGTGACGAGTCCTAGCGCGATCGTTAATGCTGGTAATTTGACTGTCTCTTCTGGCAATATAAATTTGATTGCGGGAACCGTTGCGAATACAGGTACGCTATCGGCTAATGGCAATATTTCCATCGCATCTGTTCCTGGATCTAAGTTGGTAAAGATTTCTCAACCAAATAGCTTAATCAGCCTTGAAGTCGATCCTAATGCGTTGGTCAATGGTATTACAACAACAACCTTGCCAGATCTGATCAACGGATCAGGTCTAACTACAGGACTTACAATATCTCCGACAAATGTTCTCACTGTTACTTCGTCAGGAAAAGTTGTTAATACTGGCGATGCGATTACAAATAATTCTTTGGTGGCTAAAAACTTAAATATTCTGGCTGCCAATACTGTAACTATTGATGGAAACTTAACAACGGGAGTTGGTAGTTTGACAACTACTGGCAACACAACACTCACTGGTAATGTCACCACAACTGGAACCCAAACTTATAATGATACAGTCACTCTCACAGGTGATGTCACAGCGAAGAGTACAGATTCAGCGATCACTTTCAAGAAAACCGTAGATGGAACTCAAACATTCAAAGTAGATAGTGGAAATGCCGACACAACATTAAATGGAAACGTCACAACAGTTGGAACCCAAACTTATGCAAGTGCTGTCAAGCTGACTAATGATGTGACTGCGAAAACGACAAATTCAGCGATCGCCTTTAATTCCACAGTCGATGGAGCCAAGAATCTAACGACAAATAGCGGAAATGCAACTACCTCTTTTGGAAATACAGTTGGGAATACAACTTCACTGACA
>JBILGV010000114.1:0-14500 GCA_044350865.1 Pseudanabaena sp.
AGCCATCTTTTGCACGTTAGACGCTAGATTTTCATAAGTAAAGTTGTAAACCCAAGCATCACGGCTAGAATGGACTCCATTACTAAATACTTGAAAAATTGAATCTACAGAATCATCTTTTCGAGATCTAGAATCTTTATTGCCAATGGAGATAAAACCGCTAAACTCATCTTCCATCCCATTTGTTAGCCAAACATATTTTTTGTCTGGCTGAATCTCTTGCCAATCAACATCTTGAAGACTTTCAAACTTCTCCAAACAACTTAACTTCTGTTCCTTGCGCCAAAATTCATCCATCCGCGCATAATAAATCTTAGCCTTTCTCATAGCTCGTAATCCAGATTTTCCAAAATGCTTATCAAGTCTTGCTTCCCAGACATAATCCGAAAAACATCAATTCCATCTTGTCGTGGATAATAAAACACAACATAATCATCAACGACAAATCCGCGAAGATTAGAGATAAAAGATTGATAGTATTCTTCTCTGTTGGGTATGAAATGACTATATTTCTTCCCCATATTAGGAAACTCAGCGTATAACTTGCATTTTTTGCGAATGTTATCAAATAATCTACTAGCTACATCAACATTTTCTTGACCATAAAATTCACAGATTTCATTTATATCTCGAACTGCTGCATTAGAGAAAGAGTAAGTTTTCATGCTAATTTCTGTCTCATAGCTTCTAACTTCTTTTCCAACTGTTGAAACACAACTTCCCCATCAACAACTCTTCCTTGACGAATATCTTCCATCCCTTCAAGGATTTTTTGACGAACCTCTATTATTTTTTGTTGCTTTCTTTCATATTCTTTCCTTTTTAATTCATGTTCTTCCAAAAGTTGAAATGCCAGAGCAAAGAGTTCTTCAGGACTCCCATAAACTCCCTGATTGACTTTTTCTAAAACAAACATTTCTTGTTCTGGTCTTAAAGCAATCTGCATTGTAGTTTACTCCTAAGAAAATTTATGTACGCAACTACCGTGAGTGTCTTACCAACATATTAGCATTTACCCCAACTTGGATATCAAACACATTGTAAATAGGTTTGGAAAGTGCGTTTGCGGATATTACCACCCAATTAAATTGATCGCGTGATCGTAGCTCAAACTGAAAAAGATCCAACCATTAAAGGTTTAGGTAAAGTCCTACCTAATGCTTGATACTCTTCTATTAAAAGTTCGATTACCTCTTCTCCATTCTTTAGAGCCTCTGTGTAAGTGTCACCATGAGTATGAGCATAGGGACCAAACTCAGGCAAACTAACTACATATTTATGATCTTCATCCGACCACTGAATCAGAATACTGTATTGATAACTCATTATTTTTCCTCTTGATTATCCAAATTCACCAAATCTTTAAGTGCATTTCTAACATCTTTCTCCTGATAGCGATCGGCATCGGCTCCGTCCTTACCTGATGACTAATCTGCTGATAGTCCCATTTCCGCCAAGCTCTTTACTCCTCTCACCCAATCCGTCATATCCACATAATCGGATCTATCCATATTAGGAGATAAACCCAGATGTTTTTCGATGTCAGCCTATTCTTCATCGCTAACATAAGGAAGTTCGGATAGATACAAAGCAAGCCTTTGTTTTCGTAAAACTTCAGAATTGGGTTCCTGTTCACGTTGCTCAAAAGTATCTTTAAATTCTTGAGTCATAGCTGATTTAGGCTTTAACGTTTTCTTACAAAGATATTAACACTTACCCCAACTTGGATGCCAAAAACATTATGAGTTGTGCCAGACAGCTTAGGATTTTTGCGAATATTACCGCCTAAATCAAACACATAGATTTGATCAAACTCCTGTTCTAAATATTGGCGCATTCCATCAAACGCAATCCCATCAATAAAACTGTTATTGGTCACAAACGCAACCACTCCTTCATCACCGATCCTATCAGAAGCCCAACGAATTGCTTTTACATAGGGATCAGAAAGAGAGTTTTTTAAAGTCGCTTTTGAAGCTTTAGCATAAGTAGCCGCTACACGATCGTCAATCCCAGTCTTATTTTTAGTCTGGTACTTACGATTCTTATTGTTGTCATTCTCATTCAACTGACCCACATTATACGGAGGATTCCCAATCACCACAAACAAATCTGATTCCCTTTGTCTCTCCACCCGTTTCATATTTTCAGGCGTAAATAAACCCAACTGCTCAATACGCTGATCCTCAAAGGTATCCACTAAACAAATCCCTTCAAACGGCTCATACTTCCCAGTCTGCTCAAAATACTCATGCTCAATATTCATCGAAGCAATGTAATAGGGCAGCAACATCACCTCATTGCAATGCAACTCATGCTCATACTTGTGAGGCAAACCCGACTTCTGGATTTCCGCAATCTCGCGCATCACCCGCATGATGAAATTTCCCGTACCCACAAAGGGATCGAGAATATGCACACCCTTATCCACCAGAGACTTGCCAAACTCTCGTTGCAAAATCTCCTCCACACTCTTCACCATGAAATTCACAATCGGCTGCGGTGTATACACAATCCCATGCGTATCCGCCAACTTTGTCGAAAAGCCCTGAAAGAACTTCTCATAGACCGTATTCAAAAAATTCTGCTTTTGCGAAAAATCATCAATCGTCGCGGCAGTCTCCTCGATCGCCCCATAAAACCGATCCAAACTACTCAAAAAATGAGCGCGGCTGAAATGCTTAGAAGTCAAAGCATTGATCACCTTCTCAATCTCAACCGCAATAATATTTCTCTGAGCAAAATCAGGATTATTGAACACACTCCGAAAAATCCGTTCCGTTAGCAAATGCTGAATCAACATCTCCTCAACTGCCGACTCTGCCAGATTGGGATTAATTGACTGACGGCAAAGCAACATAAACGCCGCAAAAGCATCGATAAATTTTTTGTTAGTTTTCTCCTGTACGCGAATTAAATCCAGTAAAGCCGTAGCATGATCTTTCACGCGATCGCCAAATTCCTCAGCAGCCTTTTCCCATTGCGCGATCGCAGGCGCACGATATTCAAAAAACTGGCGAACGATATCGACTAATTCTTGATCCTTAGTGAGATCCGCATCCATCACCAACTTGCCATCTTGATAGAGTATGGCGCGATCGGGACGCTGAAACAACATATTGTCTTTGGGATAACCCACCGCAAACTTTTTGGGAATTTCTTTCTTTAAGTTGTCGTTAATATCCTTCGCTTCCCAATAAGCACGCGGCAAATTGTAACTATCCACCAAAGCCCCATCGATGCGGATTGGCTGTTTTTTCGAGCGCTTAATTGCATATTGCGGAATCAAAGTCCATTGAAATTGCCGCCCACAAGAATCTAATAAATTCTGAAAAGCACTACTCACCGCCCCCTCATGCTCGACCCCCAGTTTGGAATACTGCTCCAAGACCTCATAGTAATTCTTGATCGGCTTATGCGATGGCTTGAGGCTGAGGCTAGGCATAGGGCTAACGAAATTTGTATGTGACAAGACTACTATAGACTGTGTAATAAAATAAATGCGATCGCTTTAGCGAACTATTTACCCGTCGAAGGGGCGATCGCTAGGCGTTTTATTGCAATTGTCGCGATCAAAACTGCTAAATTTAATTAATAATTAGGACTGTAGTTAAAACTACCTTTGTCTGCTGTTTTTTTAGATCTTTATTCAGCTAAGCCCCCCGTAAATCATATGCCTAAAAAGTCCACAGTTATTTCCCCCTCAATCCTGTCTGCTGACTTTAGCCGTCTCGGTGACGACATTCGTGCAGTTGATGCGGCGGGTGCAGATTGGATTCACGTTGACGTGATGGATGGTCGGTTTGTCCCTAATATCACAATCGGACCATTAGTTGTTTCGGCAATTCGTCCTGTCACCACCAAAATTTTAGATGTACATTTGATGATTGCTGAGCCAGAAAGATATGTGGCTGATTTCGCTAAAGCGGGAGCAGACATTATCACTGTCCATGCAGAACATACTGCTTGTCCTCACTTACATCGCAATCTTTGCCAAATTAAAGAATTAGGTAAACTTGCTGGTGTTTCTCTCAACCCTTCAACACCTTTGAGCTTTATTGAGTATGTGCTTGATCTATGCGACTTGGTATTGATCATGAGCGTTAACCCTGGATTTGGTGGTCAAAGCTTTATTCCTAACGTTATTCCTAAAATCGCGAAGTTGCGTCAAATGTGTGACGATCGCGGACTTGATCCTTGGATTGAGGTTGATGGCGGTCTGAAACCAAGCAACACTTGGCAAGTTCTGGAAGTTGGCGCTAATGCGATCGTGGCTGGTTCAGCAGTATTTAATACATCTGACTATGCCAAGGCGATTACGGATATTCGCAACAGCAAGCGTCCTGAGCTAGTTACTGCTTAATGTTCACTGATTAATTTTCTTAGAAAAGCGCACCCCAAGGGTGCGCTTTTTTAGTCAAATACTACCGTTCGCAAGCCTAAACCTGAACCTGCGGATTGTCCATAAACCAATACTCGATTTTGGAGATGTTGTCTGACTGCTCTCGCCAGCACAATCCGTTCCAAATCCTTACCTTTGCGAATTAGATCGGTCACAGAATCACGGTGCGAAACCCTGATTACATCCTGTTCGATAATTGGACCTTCATCGAGTTCTTCGGTGACATAATGTGCGGTTGCACCAATAATTTTTACGCCACGTTTATAGGCGCGATGATAGGGATTTGCCCCCGCAAAAGCTGGCAAAAATGAATGATGAATATTAATCACTTGGGGGAATTGGGCAAGAAAACTGGGGCTGAGAACCTGCATATATTTCGCTAATACCACCAGATCGATTTCGTATTGTTTTAAAATTGCTAGTTGCTGCTTTTCTTGCTCTAATTTGTTGTCAACAGTAATGGGAATATGGTGATAGTTAATCCCAAAATTATGAGCAACTTTTTCTAAGTCAGGATGATTACTAATTACTACAGGGATCATCGCCGAAAGTTCATGCGATCGCTGTCTTAAAATCAAATCATATAAACAGTGATCTTGTTTTGATACAAAAATAGCAATCCGACGTACATAATCGGCAAACTGAATACTCCATTTAGCCTGAATTGCGATCGCCAATTTCTCAAAGGTAGGCGCAATCTGATCTCGCGCCAAATCAAAACTGTCTAAATCCCACTCAACCCGCATCAGAAATAGCCCTGCTGTACCATCTGCATGTTGATCGGCATGGAGAATATTACCGCCATGCGAAAAGACCCAATCAGAAATTTTTGCCACCAAGCCTTTTTGATCGGGACAAGAAACAAGCAAAGTTGCCGTAGTCATAATTAAAAATCCTCAAAATATTGCGGTTTGTCCTACTTCGATTGGCAAACTTGGTTTCCATAAATATTTTTGTAGATCGATTTGATCTTTGCCATTAAAAATAATTCCTTCGTTTTCCAGTAGCGATCGCTGCAAATAGTCCGTACCAAAACGCAAAGGCGAAAGCGATACTTTACCCTTTGCATTCACCACACGCTGCCAAGGAATATCTAAAACTTGCATATCCACACGATACAGGGCATAACCGACAACACGCGCTTTTCCTGCTAAATTCGCAAGTTCCGCAATTTGTCCATAGGTTGCAACTTGTCCCTTGGGAATTAGTTTCACAATTTCATAAATGCGATCGTACGATGTTGGATTACTAGTCATAATTTTAAATTTAGTGATCCAAGTCACTTTCATTTCTGCAAAACTTTAGCTATGATGGTAAATGTCAAATCATCAAGACATTTCCACTGGAGAAATTTCAATGTTAGCGGCGGAATGTATCGATTCCAGAGCGATCGTAACTGTAGAGGAAAAGCGTAGAACGACTACACGCATAGCTATGCGTGTACCAAGAAGCTGCCAAGGAGAACCAATTATCTCCCGCCTCTCCTGTGAACATGGATTAACAGTGACTATTATTGCCGCCCTTCTCGGTGAAAGCCCAGAGGATGATGGCTGGTTTACCTTGCAATTAACTGGCACAACACAACAAATTCAAAGCGGCATTATTTATCTAGAAGAGCTAGATTTAGAGATTTGGGATAAAACGGCTGTTGAAGATGAAAGCTGGTAAACAAAAAAGGCTTGCTAAGCAAGCCTTTTTTGTTTTTGAAGGCAAGGGGCTTAAGCCCCTTGTTTATTACTTGTTTGGCTGAGGAGTCAAACGCAAGTATGGCTTCACTGGATTGAAACCTTTAGGGAATTTTACGACTGCTTCTTCGTTAGAAACTGAAGGCACGATTACACAATCATCGCCATCTTTCCAGTTAGCAGGTGTCGCCACGCTGTAGTTGTCAGTCAATTGCAGTGAATCGATCACGCGCAAAATTTCATCAAAGTTACGCCCTGTGCTGGCGGGATAGGTCAAGCTAAGGCGAAGTTTCTTATTGGAGTCAATGATAAATACCGATCGCACAGTTAAGGTGCTTCCCGTTGCCGAGTTAGGGTGAATCATGTCGTAAAGTTCGGAAACTTTTTTATCCTCATCAGCAAGGATCGGATAATTGAGGGTCGCGCCTTGAGTTTCTTCGATATCACCCACCCAACCTTTATGGGACTCAACGCCATCAACGCTCAAAGCGATCGCTTTGATATTGCGCTTATCAAATTCACCCTTGAGTTTAGCGACAGTACCAAGTTCGGTAGTGCAAACTGGTGTGAAATCTTTGGGGTGAGAAAATAAAATTGCCCAGCTATCGCCGATCCACTCATGAAAGTTAATAACACCTTCGGTGGAGTCTTGGGTAAAATCGGGTACGGTATCGCCTAAACGCAATGTCATAGTTTTAGTTGTTGTTTTAGTTATTGTTTGAGTTCGGTTGTCTTTGTAACAAATCTAAGAATACTAGATTATAGGAAAAACTACCATCTTGTATATAGCGGTATTCCCATTGCCTTACTGTAGATTATGGCATAAGCCTCCAAAAAATAAGCAAAACTTTGCCCCAGCTACTTTTTTCTGTTGATTCTTGAAATTTGATTCTTGACATTAAGCAAGCTTTACAGCAGACTTAGTAACTGCGGATAAATGCGGATAAAATGGTTAAGATCATTTGTTCGATATATCTAATAGCCAAAAGCTAATAATCTCAAACACCAATCGCGGAACTGGCGGAATTGGTAGACGCGCATGTTTCAGGTACATGTGTTGAAAGACTTGGGGGTTCAAGTCCCCCGTTCCGCATAAATTATCCCCTTACTAGTAAAAAAAACAGCTTCTTGCGCTGACTTAAATCCCAAGGATTAGCCGTGCGACTAATCCTTGGGTGCGAAAGGAATATTAGGTGTAGAATACTTGGGTTTCTGAATTATTGGGTTTGATATGCTAAAAACTTTCAGTATGGTTCGCCAAACGGTAATTGTAACGCTCTGTTCATTTACGCTGACGGCTGCCGAAGTTGTGCAAGCTCAAACGGAATCCAACCCAATCCTCAAAATTGGTATTGTGCAGCGCTTTGGCGAAAGACCGCAGGATCGACTCACCCTCAACGCCCCATCAGGACAGAAGCTCACGCTAACCTTTCCCTCGGCTGATGGCAAAAGTATACAGACGCTAACAAGCGATCGCGTGGTTGTGGAAATTGCCCCGCAAGCATTAGCCTTGCCAAAACTAGAAGAAAAAGTCGTACTCAGTAATCATCGTAGCTTTGAGAATGCCGCCGCGAGTGCTTTTCACTGGGCTGAAAAAGGGCTTGTCACTGAAATAGCCCAACCAAGACGCTGGCAAGTATGGGCAAAGCGCGATGTTTATGATTCAGTCTTGCTGCGCTATCTGCTGTTTTACACACTGCGTTTACAGGGTAATCTTACTGTTCAAATCGATCGCCGTATCATTCCTCAAAAAACGATCGCCTCATTTATCGTTGGCGATTTTCGCTACAACCGCGATCGCCTTGATGTTAGTAGCAGTAATGGTCTAATTGAAGTCAGTTATCAAAAAGAGAATAAATCAGAAATTAGTAACCGCCCCTATGCAGGCACATTAAGGTTGCAGCCTAACGCCCATCAAAATTTTACGTTAGTTAATAACGTGCCACTAGAAACCTATGTGCGTGGTGTTGTTCCCCATGAAATTGGTTACAATGCTCCCTATGCGGCGGTTCAAGCACAGGCGATTTTGGCGAGAACCTATGTGTTAGCCAGTTTGCATCGTTTTAAAGTTGATGATTATGAGCTTTGTGCGGATACTCAATGCCAAGTCTATCGAGGCTTGGAGGATACCACCGCATTAGCTGATCGCGCGATCGCCGAGACAAGTGGCTTAGTTCTCACCTATAACAATCGCGTCATCGATGCCCTCTATTCTTCAACCACAGGTGGCATCACCGCAAACTATAACGATATTTGGGATGGAACCCCACGCCCCTATTTACAATCGGTATTGGATACAGCCAATCGTAGTGAAAATCAGCGATCGGCTGATATTAGCGATCCCAAAAACTTGAAAACATTTTTGGCGCGTCAAGATGGATTCAACGAAGCAGGTTGGCGCACTCTCCGTTGGAATAGAATTGGAACCTTGGAAGAGTTGCAAACATCTTTAAAGAAATTTTTGCGTTTTTCAGGCGACACCACCACCAATTTTAACGCGATTAAACAGTTACAAGTATCTAAGCGATCGCCTTCAGGACGAGTTTTAGAATTGGAAGTAACTACTGATACAGGTAAAATCTTGGTCAGAAAAGATGAAATCATTGATGCATTCGATCCGCCCGACAGTACCTTCTTTCGTCTAGAACCAATTTATCAAGACAAAGTATTAACTGGCTACGCCTTTATCGGCGGCGGCTTAGGGCATGGCGTGGGCATGAGTCAAACTGGTTCTTACAACTTAGCAAAAATGGGCTGGTCAAGCGATCGCATTCTCAACTTCTACTACACCAACACCCAATTACAAAAATTACGCCCTGAACATTACAAACCTTAACAAAAAAGAGATAAAACACATTGTGTTCTATCTCTTTTTTTGACTATTGCGCTGCTTCGCGGCGCAATCCTCTTTTTTGCTTTTAGAGAGGGAATGTCAACATATCAGGAAACAAACGATTAGCTTCGATGAGTACACCAGCAGTGATGAACATCCATACAGTAGCTAGTACGGGAGCAGATGATAAAAAACCTTTCAATGGAGTTCTCCTATTAAATAATTTTGAGAATTTTGCTTGACAATTTTTTAAAGTCTTTAAAATACTTTAGAAAATAAACACTCTAAAAAATTTCACTTAAATAATTTACTCAAATAATTTTTAAAAGCCCTGCTTAGCAAAACTTTTAAAAATTATTTTAAAAAAATCATTTGAGTTTCTAGCGAGGGGATACGGTAACTTCGTTTTCTGGAACCAACAACTCACCCGAACCAAATTCTTTGAGTGCAGCAAGTGGCCAAATAAAGCCAGTCAACATGCACTGAACCGCAAGAGGAAGATCGATCAAGATTTCCTTTTGAGTTGCAGTTGCAGGATCTTTGCGGATGGCGATCAAATAAGCGCGACCAACCCAACCGATCCAACCAGCGATGAATAGAAACATCAAAGCAGGAATGGTGAATTCGCCTGCATGATCCCAACGACCATCACTGATTAGATGAGGTAGACCATCTTCGCCGCAAAGCAAGCCAGAGTTAGCATATTTTGCAAAGCGAGCTTCGGTTTGAGCGATCTTGCCAGTCAGGTATGTAGCGGGGGCGCTACCAGCACTGAAGTTAGCTAGACGAGATGTGTAACCATCAACTTCAGATTGCAAGCGATCTTGAAAAGCTGAAGATGTGGCACAGGGAGTCAAAGCGGAGAAATCTGCGTATGCAGCAGGAGTTGCAGCAAGGCTAATGCCAAACCACAAGCTAATAACTAAAATGAGAGCAAAGAGTCTTTTCATGGACTGACCTTAATTTACCTTGGCTAAGATAGGCAAAAAATAACGAGTTTCTAGTTTCGTGAACTTAGCCTCAGATCCTATATCAGTGATCGCGCCTTGGTAAAGCAATCTTCACATCCTGTAAAGTAAGTTATTAATTAGGGGCTATTAGCTGTTAGCTGTTAGCTGTTAGCTATTAGCTGTTAGCTGTTAGATTTGGGCTTTTTTAGAAGAATATCAAGGCTGCCAAGTGTTTATGTATCATAGGTAAGTCTCCTAAAAGCTAATCGCTAACAGCTAATCACTAACAGCCAATTAAAATGCCAACTATCCTAGCGATCGAATCTAGCTGTGACGAAACTGCGGTGGCGGTGGTATGCGATCGCCAAATTCTCAGTAGTGTAGTTTCATCGCAAATTTTGACCCACGCGCTCTATGGTGGCGTTATGCCCGAGATTGCGGCGCGTCAGCATGTGGAGACGATTAATCCTGCGATCGCGCAAGCCTATCGTGAGTCTGGAAAAACTTGGACAGAAATCGATGGCATTGCCGTAACAACAGCCCCTGGACTAATTGGCTCCTTAATGATCGGCGTGACGGCGGCAAAAACTTTGGCAATGTTGCATAAAAAGCCTTTGATCGCCGTGCATCACCTTGAGGGACATATTTGTTCGGCTTTATTGGCTGATCCAACTTTAGAGCCGCCATTTTTGTGTTTATTAGTTTCTGGTGGACATAGCAGTATTATTTTGGTAAAAGACTACACCGATTATCAGGTGATGGGTAAAACTCGCGATGACGCGGCGGGAGAGGCGTTTGATAAAGTAGCGCGGCTACTCGGTTTAGGCTATCCAGGGGGACCAGCCATTGACAAGATCGCGATCGCTGGTAATCCCAAAGCTTATAAATTACCGCAGGGGCGGATTCCAGATTTTCCCTATGACTCTAGTTTTAGTGGGTTGAAAACTGCGGTATTGCGACTAACTCAAAAGTTAAGCCCCAATGGTGAAGATTTACCGATCGCGGATATTGCCGCGAGTTTCCAAGAAACTGTCGCCACGGCGCTTGTGTCTCGCACGATTAAATGTGCGATCGAGCATGATCTCTCAACAATTGTGGCGGTTGGTGGTGTGGCGGCGAATAGTGCTTTGCGATCGCGTTTAGTATCTACAGCCGAGGAGCACCAAATTCGGGCGATTTTTCCACCCTTAAGTCTATGTACAGATAACGCGGCGATGATTGGCTGTGCAGGTGCGATTCATCTCGCTCGCGGTGAGACTTCATCAATGGACATTGCTACGCGATCGCGACTCAATCTTGAAGATTGTCAGAGTTTATATGTCTTATAGCGCTTGGCATTGGCATAAAACTCGTATAGAGTGATGACACCCCAGCTTACATAAGCTTTCGTGGCTTTAACTGATTAGTTTTGCCTTATTGCTGAGTTTTGCGATGAATGTTACTGCTACAGATTTATTAGCGATCGCTATATTTACAATTACGATGATGTCTCTAGTTGGCACAATGGTCGGTTTATCGCCTGTTGTCCCTAGCGCGATCGCGATTAGTTTGCTGACATCATGGGGAATAGATATTGGCTTTTTTCAAGGCAAATTTGGAGCTTATGCTCAAGCATGGTTAAGAGCGCGATCGCCTCAATATCGTGAGCGAGTTTCCTATCACGAAGCAGGACATTTTCTTGCTGCCTATGTATTGGGATTTAAAATCACGAGCTATGCGATCGCGGGAATAGTTGGGCGATCGCTCGGTGAAATTCTATCTGACAATGCTTTTCAAGGAATCGAAGGTGGCGTAGAAATCGAAATCGTTGACGGCTCTAGTTTTAATAATTTGAATGGTAATTCTATTGATCGCTACAGCACCGTTTATATGGCAGGTATCGCTGCTGAACAACTGATGTGTGAAGGTGAGACTGAAGGAGGATTAGATGATCGACAACGGTTGCGAAAAGTGATTGCGAATCTGCCCCAACCCATGACTCAAGAGCGCTGGGCTTTGTTAAATGCCAAAAGTTTATTAAGCGATCGCCGTTCCGCGCTGGTTATTCTGGCTAGCAAAATGTTAACTGGCGCGACGGTTGAAGATTGTTGCCAAGCGATCGATGAAGCTATTGAACAAAATCTTTTAAATCAGGAAGGCGGTAACTCAACAACACTTACGGGAATTAACATACAATGGGGTTAAATTTTGTAAAAAAATTCAACTTATACATGACCATTACCCTTGAGCCTGAAACCGTAACTGTTAAATACGAGATTAAGGATATTTCCCTTGCGCCTTTAGGCAAACAACGTATTGAATGGGCTAGCCGTGAAATGCCCGTATTGCGTCAGATCGGCGATCGCTTCGCAGCCGAAAAGCCCCTTGCTGGTATTCGTATTGCCGCATGTTGTCACGTCACAACTGAAACTGCCAACTTGGCGATCGCCCTCAAAGCGGCTGGAGCCGACGCAGTTTTGATCGCTAGCAATCCACTTTCGACTCAAGATGACGTTGCTGCATCATTGGTTGCCGATCATGGGATTTCGGTATTTGCGATCAAAGGCGAAGACAATGCTACCTATCATCGCCACGTTGAAATGGCTCTCGCTCATCGCCCACACATCATTGTTGATGACGGTAGTGACGTAACCACAACTTTAGTACTACATCACGCCGATCAAATCCCTGAAATCATCGGTACTACCGAAGAAACCACCACAGGACTAGTGCGCCTTAATGCGATGTTCCGCGATGGCAAACTGACTTTCCCTGCGATCGCCGTTAATGACGCAGAAACCAAGCATTTCTTTGATAACCGCTACGGTACTGGTCAATCCACCCTTGATGGCATCATCCGCGCTACCAATATTCTTTTGGCTGGCAAAGTAATTGTTGTGGCTGGCTATGGCTGGTGTGGTAAGGGCGTTGCTCTTCGCGCACGCGGTATGGGCGCAAATGTTGTCGTTACCGAAATTAATCCTGTTGCCGCGATCGAAGCTGCTATGGATGGATTCCGAGTCATGACGATGGATGAAGCCGCCAAAATTGGCGATATCTTCATCACGGTAACAGGCAACAAGCATGTCATTCGTCGCGAACATTTTGAAACCATGAAAGATGGTGCGATCGTCGCTAACTCTGGTCACTTCGATCTAGAAATTGACCTTGTTTCCCTTAACGATCTTAGCGATTCTTCTAGCTTTGTCCGCAACTTCACTCAAGAGTATCAACTGAAGACTGGTAAATCGATCATCGTGATTGGTGAAGGTCGTCTAGTTAACCTTGCTGCGGCGGAAGGACATCCTGCTAGTGTCATGGATATGAGTTTTGCTAACCAAGCTCTTGCCTGTGAGTTTCTAGTCAAGAACAAGGGTAATTTACCCGCAGGTGTTGTGCCAATTCCTAAAGCGATCGATCAAGAAATTGCGCGTTTGAAATTGCAAGCAATGGGCATCACGATTGATACTCTCACTCCTGAGCAAGTTCACTATCTCAATTCTTGGACTGAAGGAACATAATCAAAAAAGCATCGAGGCAATTTATAAATTGCCTATAACAAGCGTAGGGGCAATTCATGAATTGCCCCTACTTTTTTCGCTAAGAATCAATTAGGATTGTGCAATCAATAGATCTTTAGCAGCTTCTGCATTAACAGGTTTGGAAAATAAATATCCTTGGTAAAGTTCGCAACCTAAGTGCTTTAGCTGTTCCAACTGCTCTGGTGTTTCCACTCCCTCAGCGATCGCCGATATATCTAAAGTTTTAGCCAAAGCCAATATTGCGCGAATAATTTCTGTGTTTTCGCCATTGTTGCCAACGCGAACGACAAAAGAACGGTCTATCTTTAATTGATCAATGGGCAGACGATGCAGATAACTTAAAGAAGAGTACCCCGTACCAAAATCGTCAATACTTAATTGAATATGTCGGTATTGCAGTTGTTCGATAATTTTAGCGGCAAACTCAGCATTTTCCATAATGTCACTTTCTGTGATTTCTAATCTTAAGGAACTTCCATCAATTCCTGTTTCCTGAAGAATTAGATCAATCTGCTCCAGCAAATTGAAACTCATGAAATGTTTTACAGATAGATTCACACTTATAGTGAAAGATTTGCTTACTAGTCCTTCATCTCGCCACAGACGTAATTGATGACAAGATTGACGTAAAATAAATAGGTCGATCGGAATCACAATTCCTGTTTCTTCCGCAATCAAAATGAACTTACTAGGAAATACAACCCCCTGATCTTTTCTATTCCAACGCGCTAGTGCTTCAAATGAGATAATTTGATTGGTGATTAAATTGACAATTGGCTGATAAAAAGCTTCAAATTCTTGGCGATCTAGAGCTTGTCGGAGATCGGACTCTAACTGAAAGTTATCCAGAGCGCGGCAATGCATTCGCGGCTCAAATATTTGATAACAAGCCTTGCCATTGGCTTTAGCCTGATACATGGCGGTATCAGCATCTCGTAAGATATGTTCGGGCTGTTTGTAGAGGCTACTTCCCATAACAATGCCGTTAGTGTCTTTATTTATTCGCGGTGATAATAGGTAGCGAAAAAGGTGTAAAACAAGGATATACACAAAATCAGGATCGCGATAATTATGAGTATAGCGGAACGAGAACAGCAAATCCTGCGGGT
>JBILGV010000033.1:0-40796 GCA_044350865.1 Pseudanabaena sp.
GCTATGCTTGCTCTTAGGATCTGCCGTACTAATCAAGATTGGGATGCTTATTGGCTTAATCTTTCTTCCATTTCTTCTTGAGCGGAACTTTCACTTTTAATTACACCCACAGCTAGAAGTGATTGAGACTCGTTTTTCTAAGACACGCCAGAAATATATCAAAAAAAAGGAAATTCATAAATTACTGGCGAAAACTTATGCCCTTGGTAGAGATCCTGAAGCGGTTATTGGAGAAACGATTACCGCAGACGAAGCAATTTTAATCAATCCCAATAATCAACATACCAGTAGACATCATCTATCTATTGAGCAGAAAAGTGGCACAAGTCAACGCGATCGCTATATCCTCAAAAATCAGAAGACAACCAACGGCACTTTTAAGCGACTGCCCTTCTGGATGTATCTCAAATTCTGGGAATATGGCAGTAATTACCAATATCAAGCAACCAAGATTCCCTTCATTTATTACAAATGTAAGAAGCTCAACCGCGATATAGAACTAAAAGATGGTGATGTGATCATCATTGGAGAACCCGAAGCCCTAGATGACAAAAACAAATCAACCAATCCACAACTACGCTTTATCTATCCGCCAGTTTGGTACGTCAGGGTCGCGATCTGGGCTGGTAAAGGATTATTAGGCTTGATCATTTTCTATCTTCTGATCTGTTGGTTGTTGATGCGGAGCGTTAGTGATGTAGCGATCGAGCCTTTGCCTAGCAGTCCCGCACCTTTAGCAATTTATGCAAATGACAACAAAACCGTGATGGCAGGAGGGCTAGCCACACCGCACCAAGAGAAAAATAAAATCAAGGATTTTCCTGAACTAGTTGTGCAGACGGTTTTGGCTTCTGAAGATCAACTTTTTGGGATTCATAATGGGCTTAATCCCTATCGGATTGCTAGTTTAGCGCTGGAAAGATTTATCAGGAGTGATAGTGGCGGCGGTAGCACCATCGATCAACAGGTTGCCCGAACTCTATTTAGTTATGATGTCAACGGTAAAGATATGTGGGGCAAAAAGATTGAATACGATCCAGAGAAAGGAACGCAAAACACCCTAGATCGCAAGATTCGCGAGGCAGGAATTGCTCTCAGACTCGATCGCACTTACTCCAAAGATGATGTTTTATTAGCCTATTTGAATACTGTTGATTTGGGCTATCGTGACACAGGCGAAAGTATTCGCGGGTTTTCTGATGCCAGCTTGTTCTATTTCAATAAGCCCATTGAGAATCTATCCGCTAAAGATCCCCAAGATGTAGCAAGGGTGGCGAATTTAGTGTCATTACTGCGTGCGCCTGCCCGTGCCAAAAGTCTATGCGAGCGACGTATAGAACCAAGCGCTGAAACCGATTTGGTGCGTAAAGATGCAAGGGAGTTAAAAGATGTTAGAGATGCATTGATCAATCTAATTAGCGATCGCGGTTATATTACTAAAGATGTCGCAGCGATCGCTAAAAAACAAACCAATTACAACCTATTTGCCAGTCAGTCTGGCTTTTGTCAAGGGCGATCTGCTAGTGAGGCATACAAATATTCACCTGTATTTTTGAGTGAGCGCATTCGTGAAGAGATGCGAATTGTATTGTCGATTACCGAAGATGAAGAGAAGGAACGTAAGCGAGAGGTTTTTGATAATTACATTGTGGTGTCTAGTCTAGATACAGACAAGCAGGACAATGCAAAGCGCTTACTGACCGAAAAGCTAGAAAAGCTTTGGCTGGATAAGGGCGTACCCCACGGGGCTTTGATTACGATCAATCCCAAAAATGGTGAGGTTTTAGCCTTAGTCGGTGAAGTGGAAGCTTCTAAAGTCAGATATGACTATGCCGCCACAGAGCTAATTCCCCCTGCTTCGACTTTTAAGATGTTCTTTTATACCGCAGCCCTGAAAGGTGGTTTGCCCAGTGATCGCGTTTATGATTGTGCCAATTTGCAATTTGAGGGCGAAACTTTTTCTATTGGTGACTATTCTGGCTATTGTGCTTCAGGGAATAGGCGTATTAGTGTCAAAGAAGCTGTTGCATTTTCCGATAATCTCTTGCCTTTGCGGGTCGTGAAGGACTATGCAAGTATGCGAGATGTTGCCGAACTAGCGCGAGAAATGGGGCTAACTACTCAACTCAATCCACCTATACCACGCATGGCTTTCGGTCAGTATAAGACGATTTTGCGAGAGATGACGGGAGCCTATGGTGTGCTGGCAAATGGCGGCAAGTATAATTTCCCCCATGCAATCCGTGAGATTCGCTGGAATACCAACAAGAATAATTGCGACTCTTCGCTACAGAAGGTGAAAAATTGTCCTTTGATTTATGAATATAAAAAGGATGTGCGAGCCGAGAAGCGGGTAATTTCTGAGCAGATCGCCAATCAAATGACTGAGCTTTTGAAAGCCGTAGTCAGTGATGGCACAGGGCGCAATGCCGATATTCGATCGCAGATTGGTAAGACTATTGCGGGTAAAACTGGCACTAGTGATGGTCGTCAGGATGGTTGGTTTATTGGCTATATTCCCAAGGAACTAGTGACTGGTGTATGGTTAGGTAACTTTGTCCAGCCTGCGCTTGTGGTGAGTCCACCACCGACTACTGATTTTAATAGTGCTGATGCAGCAATGGTTTGGGGAGACTATATGTTTCTGTGTCATCAGGAAAAGGGATGTCGCAAAAATTAGAGTTTGGGTTAGATTTTGCATTTGCTGATTGATATTGCGGCGATCGCTACCAAATTGTTTCTAAGTGTGGATAATTTAGAATTTTGGCATCACAAGTTACAAGCGGAATTTGATATCGTCTAGCGATCGCTACTAAAATTCTATCGGCTGGGTCTTTGTGAAATGGCTCTGGTAAGAGACTGCTGGCGATCGCATCTAATGGATCTAAAGGCTCAACAATGATTCCAGAATGGCTTTTGGCTAATTGATACCATTCATCGATAGGGAGGGGAATGTCTAATTTCCCAAGACTGGCTTTAACGGCAACTTCCCATACAGAAATAGCTGAAACTAATAAGCCATCACGATCTTCTTCGATGGAAATAGCTGCTTGTGCTTTTTCTGATAGTTGGCTGGGATTGTGCAGTAACCATAACCAAACATGGGTATCGAGTAAAATCATTCGCTTAGGGCTTCCCAGAGATCGGTCATGGGTTCATCAAAGTCAGCAGAGATTGTTATTGGCATTCCTCGGAGCGGGTAATGTTTAATCCGAGAGGTAGTATAGGGAACAATTCTGGCTAGGGGGATGCCATTGCGAGTGATCACGATTTCAGATTGGTTAACTGAAACTTCGTTAACGATTGCCGCAAGGGAAGGGTTAACATCTTGGACGTTCAGATATTTCATACCTAGTTTTGGGTGAAACCAATTTGGGAGATTTTTCTGGCGATTTTCCAGATCTAGCCAAATTTTAGCCTATCTCAGGTGTTTAATATTGGGGCGATCGCTGCTTCAATTAGATATTACTATTTGATCAAGAAACCTGTAAAAGCCCAGATCTCTTTTACTATATTCAGAATTAACAACTATGGCATGGGCAGAAGGGACAGTATTAAACGATAAATACATCATTGCTAAGGAAATTGGTAATGGTGGATTTGGGCTAACCTATCTTGCCTATAAGCGAGGTAGCAATGACAAAGTAGCGATTAAAACTCTCAAGGATGCCTATGCCTTTGATCCAATTTTGCATGATGAGTTTAGAAAGGAAATCTTGAGCTTGAGTAAGTGCAATCATCCACAGATTGTGACTATCGAAGGTTTTGGCGACTATGAATCAGGATGGCTTAACCCAAAAAGTCAGCTTTATATGGTGATGGAATATATCAAGGGGCAGACAGTCTTTGAGAGAATGCAATCGAGAGAAAAGCAGGGAAATCGTCCACAATTTTCGGAAAATGATGCCCTATTTTATATTCGTCAGGTGGCTTCAGCTTTGGTATTTGCCCATAATCTTCATTCGCCGATTTTGCACCGCGACCTCAAACCCCAAAATATTATGTTGCGGGAAGATCGCCCAGAGGCGGTCTTGATTGATTTCGGTTTAGCGAGAAATGTTGCGGCTAATCCTGAGAGTACGGCTAAGCTAACATTTTCGGCTGGCTTTGCGCCGATTGAGCAGTATTCCTATAAGCCGATTCGCTTGCCTGCAACGGATGTCTATGGTTTAGCTGCGACTCTGTACTATATGCTGACGGCGAAAGTACCTACTGACGCTAATGATTTCGCTCAGGGAGAGCCGTTAATCAATCCTAAGCAACATAACCCTAATATTAGTGATCAAACCTGTGAGGCAATCATGGAGGGCTTGAAATTTAAGCTAGCAGATCGTCCGCAAACGATGCAGGAATGGCTGGATTTATTATTGCTTTTAAGAAATGCTCCAAGTATAGGCGACGCGAAACGCCGCCTATACTTACCTCTAGATATAGATAACTATCCAAATTTAAAGGAAGTAATGGCGGAAGATAAGGTGTTTTATGATTTATTAGACCATGATGGTTACAACAATTGCGGGTTAGCGAAGTATAAATTAGGGAACCAACAAGGAGCGATCGCCGACTACAACGAAGCCATCCGCCTCAAGCCTAGTTTTGCGTTTGCTTACAACAATCGTGGGTTAGCGAAGTATGAATTAGGAGACAAAAAAGGAGCGATCGCTGATTACAACAAAGCCATCCGCCTCAATTTTAATTATGCTCTTGCTTACAGAAATCGTGGTAATGCGAAGTCAGACTTAGGAGACAAAAAAGGAGCGATCGCCGACTACAACGAAGCAATTCGTATCAATCCTGATCTTGCTTCTGCTTACTACGATCGTGGTAAGCAGAAGTATGAATTAGGAGACAAAAAAGGAGCGATCGCCGACTACAACGAAGCCATACGCATCAATCCTAATGCTACTTCTGCTTACTACAATCGCGGGTTAATGAAGGATGAATTAGGGGACAAACAAGGAGCGATCGCCGACTACAACGAAGCCATACGCATCAATCCTAATGCTGCTGCTGCTTACTACAATCGCGGGTTAATCAAAAAATCAAGAGCTGAAAAACAAGAAGCATTGGCAGATTTTCGGAAAGCGGCGGAACTCGATCAACAGCAAGGCAATACAGAATTTTATAACAACTCTCGCGATAGGATTAGAGAACTAGGAGGCTAGAGAAGGAAAAAGAAAAAAGTTTAAAATAGAGATTGATAATTTAGGAGATTAACCCATGAATATGACACAACAAGAACTATTCAAAGCCTTCGAGTCATTACCCGCCGAAGCCCAACGCCAAGCCCTAAACTTCATCGCATTCTTGCAACAGACTTATGTCCCAGCGATCAAACCACAAAAAACAGAAATTGATTGGGCAAACGATCCTTTTATAGGCATGTGGCAAGAGCGTCAAGATATGGACGACAGCACAACATGGGTACGCAATATTCGGAAGAGCGCGTGGTCATAAGGCATGGAACTATTTCTTCTTGCTAAACCAAACCTCTAAATCAGCAACACTCTCAAAATCTAAGATCGCCTCAGCCAAACTCTCCAAGCGCGGAATCTGTAGCCTTGCTATCCTTGTATGCATCTTCGGCGGCAAATTCCCAAACTTGCGCGTAAGCTGCCGCAAAATAATTGTTAACAATCCCTGCTTACGCCCTTTAATTTCACCTTCCTTACGTCCCTTGACCTCACCTTCCTTACGCCCCTTAACCTCACCCTCTAGACGACCTTCCTCCAAAATTTCTTGATATGTTACGGATTCACGCATGATATCTCTCCTTAAAATTTGCTTAATAATATTTTTCTCTAAAACCAGCCCAGCCAACACATAGGTTGCGGCTCCGATAATTTGACGTGTTTTTTGCTCAGGGATCTCATCGATTTTTTGAGCGATATCTTGTAACAGGCGCTCTTTATCGCCATCACTCACAAGTATAGCAAACGGCAACATACCCGTAAATTCTAAAAAATTAGTGATGGGTTGTTCCCATAGCCTAATCACTTCAAATTCGTGGTGAGTTCTCCCATCCTCAAACCTGTCCTGAAAAACTAAATCTGAGCTTGTCTCTTTCAGGTAAATGACGAATTGACGGATCTTTTTATCAGGAAAGCGCCTTTTGCCGCGTACCCAATAGTCCAACTCCCGAAACGGAATTTGCGGGTCTGGTCTGGTTTGAAACTCTAAATGTAATAACAAACTTTCGGCTTCTAGCAAAATCAAACTATCGGCACGAATTGGCTCAACCGCTAACTCTTGAGGTTGAACTTGAGTAAGCGGAATTGGTTCACCGAGTAACCATGAGGCAATATCGGTAGAATAAGTTTCGGCAAGAAATTTGCAAATATTGTCAAACATCGACAGAGAAAAGGAGGAGATAGAACAATGGATCAATTAGAACATTATCGACAAATCGTGCGTACCTTTCTCCAAGAATATGCACAAGAAAGCTGACACCGAAGTTTTATTGTGCCTATCCCTCATCCTGTAGGGTAGATTTTTCTGTATAACTGCATAATTAGGATTTATTAAGAAAATATCTGAAATCCCTTGTTCATTTTTGACCAACTAAGGCTAAACTATGTGACTAAATTAGCTTTCATCCAAACCACCTAGCGTTGCAGCATTGGTATGTCCCTATCATTGCCACCTAGAAACAGATCATTGTCACCACAGCCAGATCCAGATGCCGCATCTGTAATGGTGATGAAAGATCTCAAAGATCTACTCAGACGCATGAGTCAGGATCAAAATAAAATCCATGAGCTGCTTAGCTTTTTGGGTTACGCTCTTCGCAGCTTTAGTAACCTCAATCAATTTTTAGAATTAATTCCTCTAATCGCTAGCCGCGTCACCGATTCCGATGGCGGTGCGCTGATCCTATTTAAGGCAAGTGGTCAGATCCGCTTAGAGTCCTTGCATTGTCCAGAGCGAAATCAAGGCGGTATGAAGGCTCATCAAGTAAGAACGGCGATCGAGCGGGCTATTCAAAAGGTGTTAACAGGTAGTCCGATCGCTATTGATGAGATGGTCAGCCGCTATTTGGGCGCAGATGTACATTTATTCGGCACATCGGTTTTAGTCAAAAATTCTGTGCGCGGTCGCCTCTATATCTTTAGCCGTAAGCCCGACTACGAATGGACAGATAACAAGCGCACCTTAATGCGTCTCGTCGCCGATCAAACCTCCGTGGGTTTAGAAAATCATGAACTGACCACGGAATTAATTAAAAAAGAGCGTCAAGATCGGGAAATGGAGATCGGCGCAGAAATCCAACGCCAGCTTTTACCCAGAAATTGCCCAAAAATCCAAGGCATCGAGATTGCCGCCAGTTGTTCTACAGCGAGTCGAGTTGGTGGTGACTATTATGATTTTATTCCCATGCAAAAGGGCGATCGCTGGAGCTTTGTGATTGGTGATGTCATGGGTAAAGGCGTTCCCGCAGGTTTGATCATGACCATGACAAGGGGAATGCTCCGCGCTGAAGTCTTAAATAATCATTCACCCAGCAAAATTTTGGAACATCTCAATGAAGTGATGTATGAGGATCTCGAAAAATCCCATCGTTTCGTGACCATGTTTTATTCAGAATATGATCCCGCAACCCAAATTCTTTCCTTTAGTAATGCCGCCCATACACCTGCCCTACATTGGCGAGCTAAGTCGCGTAGTGTTCATGCCCTTGACACAATGGGCGCATTGATTGGACTTGAGGCTGGATCTAAGTATGAAGAGCGTAGTACAAGACTCAATGCTGGGGATGTGGTGATTTACTACACCGATGGGTTCACCGAAGCAGCGAGTCCTGAAGGCGATCGCTTTGACGAAGAGAATCTCCGTAAGTCGTTAGACTGGGCTTGTCAGAATTGTGTTCCTTTGTCCGATGATGTTACACGCCCTCAAATGATTCTTGACTACATCTTCCAAGAAGTGCAAAACTTCATCGGAGAAGGGCATACTCATACTGATGATATGACCTTGGTAGTTTTGTATATTCAGTGAAAAATCTGGAATACAAGGCTCCAGTCCCAAAACAAAATTCTAAATATTAAATCCTAAACCCAAAATACTATGCTTGATTTGACTCACCACTTGGCAACTAGTTTGGCAACTAGTTTAGGAACGAGTATTGACCTAGCGGTACTTGATCCATCCGCAATTGAGCTTTCTAACCATTTACATTTCAATGTAGCTAATACGCATTTACATATCAACATGGATCTAATCGCTCAACAGTTTAAACAGGATATGATGGGCGACGCAACTAAGAGTTGGAACAATTTTGTTAAAAGTGGTCAGGTTTGGGCGCTTATAATTGGCGTGGCAGTTGGCTATTTGTTTAGAAGTATCACCAGTGCGTAGAATCACAAAAAAAGCTGCACCAAGTGCAGCTTTTTTTATTCAAATGGCGGAGGACGGATTTGAACCATCGACCTTCGGGTTATGAGCCCGACGAGCTACCAGGCTGCTCTACCCCGCGTTATTTTGTTTCGCTCACTTAATATAACATGTTTATCTGTAATTGCAAGCATTTTTCAAAAGTTTTTTTAGTTGGCTCTGAAGGAAGGATAAATAACAGAAAAATTTTGATTTCACCCCTCCGCAACGCCGTCTTACCTCAGTTGTTTGACCCGGTAAAACCAGGTGGAGCCGAAGCGCCACGCCTAACTTAAAGTTGCCAGATGCAAGTCTGGTATACTGCGGCGAAGACTGCGAAGACTCCTAGAAAACAATTATCGATCAAGACACATTATCGGTAGTCACGCACGCCACAGAGGAGCTTGGCTAGATTATAACACTGGACAACCGAAGAAGATGATCCGCCCACTTTGCATATGCACACCTTGTTACAGCAATTGCCTATCAAACTGAATCTTTAGCTAAATGTGATGTTGGTATAATTCCTTGGTGCTGTGTCTTCACCCATTTCAATCGCTTGGGCAATACACACATCCGCAAGGTCACGCTAGCAATTACAGGAATCCAATGCAGCATATAGATCATTCCAGAGATAGTCTTCAAAATCGCCGATCGCCATGAAATATGATAAGAACGTCTCAACCCAAAAGCCATAGTTACCGAACTGAGCGCCAAAGAAAACCCCGCGATCGCAGGTAACATCGGATTATGCCTGAATATAATCGCCGCGATCGTATCGGGAATGAAGGCGACGGTCAGTAAATATTGATTGATGTAAAAGAGCGAAGTATCAAAGGTTTTCGCAAAGCCCATTTTACCGCTCATCAATAAGTCCCAATAGTCGAGATAACGCTGAAAACCACCCTCAGCCCAACGATTGCGTTGATGCCATAGCTGCTTTAAACTCACGACTCCTTCTTCTTGTACCGCAGGAGAATTTAAACAGGCGATATTCCACTGACTCAAATGCAACCGAATTGTGAGATCGAGATCATCGGTGATCGTTTGTTCATTCCATCCTCCACAATCTTTTAATGCAGTCAATCGTACAAACTGACCATTACCGCGTAATTCACCAGTGCCACCCACCCTGATCCGTAAATCTTGCAAGCACCAATCCAAAGCCATTTCGCAGGACTGCCCCGATGTCCATAAATTTTCTGAAGCATTGGCGATCGCCTTTCGCAACTGCACCGCACCGATTTTTGGTTGTCGGAATACAGGGACAAGCGATCGCAACACATCATTAGGAACGTGAGCGTCAGCGTCAAAAACGCCAATAATATCGCCTTTAGTTAGGGCTAGTACTTGATTTAACGCCCCAGATTTGCCGCCTTGAGCATCTTCTCCGCGTTGTAGAGTTTGTAACTGGGGAAATTTTTGCTTAAGTGAGGCTAAAACTTCAGGAGTGCGATCGCTGCTATTGTCATCGACAATCCATACCTCAAAGCGATCGCTGGGATAGTCTAACTGACATAAATTTTCAACGAGATTCGCAATTACCGCTTCTTCATTTTTGGCGGATGCCAACAGCGAGAAAAATGGTAATTCTTGTTGGGGAGATTGATCTTGTTCTGTGGCGATCGCAGGTAAATCTGGCGCAAAAATCAACCGCAAAGCCTGAATACTAAATAGTCCCAATAACACCCATTTACTCCAAGGGGCGAGATGCAGCCCAATTGTCGCAGCATAGACAATAGTGAGTGCAATGGTGGTTTTGAGTCTGCGGTAATCGCCTCCTGTCTGAAGGCTGCTACGAAAATCCGTCTCGTGCATTAGGGCTGTCAGTATATTACGAAATGTTTAGGTTGAATATACTCAGGATACCGCTTTTCGTTGATCGTTTTTAGGAATTGGCAATCTTTCAAATCTAGCGCAGGTAATGGCAATTCATGAATTGCCATTACCTTAATTACTTGAAATTGCAGGGATAGCGGCTAACATAGTAAAAGTTAATCTCTACAAATAAAACTGATAACTTAATGTTTGGTTTCCTAAAACGCAAATTTCGCAAAAAAATCGCTCGAATTGAAATCACAGGGGCAATTGGTTCAGGCACAAGAACTCGTGTACTAGAAGCCCTCGAATTTGTGGAGGAGCAGAAATTTCCTGCTTTACTCCTGCGTATCGACAGCCCTGGGGGAACTGTTGGCGACTCGCAAGAAATCTATGCGGCGCTGAAGCGATTACGCGAAAAAGTCAAAGTAGTTGCTAGTTTTGGCAATATTTCCGCAAGTGGCGGCGTATATATTGGTGTGGGTGCGGACTACATTATTTCTAATGCTGGGACAATCACAGGCAGCATTGGGGTGATTTTACGCGGCAATAATATCGAAAAATTACTGGATAAAATTGGTGTTTCTTTTAAAGTAATTAAGTCTGGTGCTTACAAAGATATTCTCTCCTTCGATCGCGAAATCACTCCCGAAGAACGAGTAATCCTGCAATCTTTAATCGATAGCAGCTACAACCAATTTGTGGAAACCGTTGCCGAGGGTCGCAAACTTAGCCCCGCCACCGTGCGATCGTTCGCCGATGGTCGCGTATTTACAGGTGAGCAAGCGGTTGAGTTGGGTTTAGTTGATCGCATTGGCACAGAGGAAGACGCAAGAGTATATGCGGCGGAATTGGTTGGACTTGATCCCAAAACTACCAAAGTATTCACGATCAAGCCACCTAAATCCTTTGCCAGTAAATTCTTGCCTAGTGGGTCAGAGAATGCGATCGCCCGTCTGCAATTTGAAGCTGAAACTAATGGAAGGCTGCTCTGGATGTTGCCACACTAGACAAGGAATATTATCGCTATAAATCGCTATAAGATTTGTGATAAGAACTTCTTTGTGCGTTCTTCTTTAGGGTTTTGGAAAAACTCTTCTGGAGTTGCCTCTTCCACAATCACACCACCATCCATAAACACGATGCGATCGGCGACCTCACGGGCAAAGCCGACCTCGTGAGTGACGACCACCATCGTCATTCCTGAATCTGCAAGCGATCGCATGACATCTAAAACTTCGCGTACCATCTCAGGATCGAGAGAAGAAGTAGGCTCATCAAAGAGCATGATTTTCGGTTGCATCGCCAAGGCTCTCGCGATCGCTACCCGTTGCTGCTGACCACCTGATAGCTGTAATGGATACTTATGCGCCTGCTGCGAAATTCCAACTCGCTCTAATAATTGTGTGGCAACTTCTGAAGCTTTAGTCTTTGACCATTTGCGAACCCATGATGGAGCGAGGGTAATATTTTGGAAAACCGTGAGATGCGGGAATAGATTGAACTGTTGAAATACCATCCCGACTTCGCGGCGGATAGCATCAATATTGCGATGATTTTTTGGTGATAGCTCAAAGCCATCAATTACAATTTTACCCTGTTGATATTCTTCAAGAGCATTAAAAGTTCTGGCAAAAGTCGATTTACCTGAACCAGAAGGTCCCATAATCACCACTACTTCACCACGATTTACGGTGAGGCTCACACCTTTGAGAACATGAAAACTGCCATACCATTTATGCACGTCCTTAGCGACAATCATTGGCTCAGTCATTGATGGATTTTGGGCTAATGTTTCTTGCATGGTAGTTGATGACCTTTTCTAATAAAATTTACGAAATAGAGAATAATTTGCTTAGTAAATCATTCTCTATAGGTTGTTTTGATGGACTAAACGAGCATCTAAGCCCATTTCCGATCGCACAATTGTTTTTAAAACTTCAGCCCGATCACGATCGGGATAACCCTGTACCATAATCATATAGCCAAACCGAGAGGGAATAAATTTAGCCGTAGAGATAATACTTCGCACTTGATTAAGGACGTTGCTATCTGAAGATGGAATTATCACTAAATAAGGAGCCTTATCGATCGCTGGTGGTGGGACTAACGCCGCAATTCTTGCATTGTAAGATAAATTGCGAGGGATCGAATTCGATTGGACAGGATTAGGGGTGTTTGGTTTGAATGGAGCAATCGGTTGTGTAGTGCTTGGATTGGGACTTGCTTGCTTGGGTAAATTACTAGGAATAAATTGTGATTTGGGTGGATTCACCTGTGGTGGGGTAATGGGAATTGGATCGCGGTCGATGAGAATATCATTAATATTATCTTTTGAAATATCTTCTTGGGATGGGTTTTGAGCAATAATTTTTTTGTGAGGATTTACTACATTCGATGAGGTTGGTTTAGTTTTAGAAACTGCTGAGGGAACATCGGGTAACGATTCCAACATTACATTTTTGCTAGATGGAGATAAAGCGATTGGAGGGTTTACGGGTTTATTAAAAGTTGTCTCAGGCGCTCGAATAATTTCAATTGATTCAATTGTGTTTGGAGCGTTTTTGGGTTGGGTGCTAGCAATATTGGTGATCAGTCCTTGATCAGGAGCAGGCGATCGCATCGCGATGGATGTGGCAGATTCTATTGGCTTACTGGGTGTAACAACCTTTGGTACATCGGGTAATGTTTCAAACTGTTTGGGAGTAATGGGAGCAGCAGATTGCATCGCAATCGTTGTGGTTGCTTCTATTGGCTTAATCGGTGTCACAACCTTCGGGACATCGGGTAATGTTTCAAACTGTTTGGGAGTAATGGGAGCAGCAGATTGCATCGCAATCGTTGTGGTTGCTTCTATTGGCTTAATCGGTGTCACAACCTTCGGGACATCGGGTAAAGTCTGTATAGTATTAATTTGGGTTGAAGATAAAGTAGAAGAAGAATTAGAAGGAATATTGAAATTTGGCTGGGGCGATCGATTGATTTCTACAGAATTAATAGAATTAATCGTATTGGATTTTGTAGGGGTGGGAGTAGAAATTACAGGATTGGGAATAGCATCACTGTTCAAGATAGGAGATCGCAATGCGATCGGGCTTGAAGTTTCTATTGGCTTAATTGGCTTAACCGCAGCCTCTCCATCTCCCATCAAGGCAATCTTGCCACCAATCTTTTTAAGATCAAGATCATTCCCGATCGCAGTTTGAGTAACACCAGAGTTATTATTGAGATCCTTGCCAAGATTATTACGGAAGATATTTTTACCAAGATCACCCGAAGTTCCCAAATCAGGAGTTGGATGATCATTCCCATCTTTGACAATCACGACTCCATTGCGCTGATTATTGGAAATGATGTTGTTTCGTAAAATGGGAGCCGCCGAATTAGAAATGACAATGCCATCGGTGTTGTTAAGAATATTATTACTATTTACAGTGACTCGCGATTTCTGCCCGATCGCCAGCCCGAAACCAGTATCTTCAAAAACATTATTCCGAATCTCCCCTGTACTATTACCAACCGCCGAAAGCCCATTCGCGCCATTTTTCTTAAAAATATTTTCACTCACAATCGCGTCAGCCGTACCTGCAAGAAATACGCCCTCGCGATCGCTATTCACAAAAGTATTATTGGTAATGGCAACTCGTTTTCCCTTCTCCAACCAAATCGCCGTGCCGTGATCGGTCGGATTTGTTAAGGTAAGTCCCTCGACTCTGACATCATCATCCGCCAAAATCGTAATATTTTGACTAGTAAATGAAGGACTAACAAATTTACCACTACCTTTAATAAAAGTATTTATGCCCCTGACCATTGGCTCCCCGCGTAGAGTGACACCTGCGGGCAGTTTAATGGGAAATGATTCGCCCGTCTCAGCGCTATAAACGCCTTGATTTAGCTGAATAACTGTTCCTGCTACAGGTTTAGTTGCTAAAGCCGCCGTGATCGATGAATAGGGATTATTGGGAGAACCATCTCCATTAAGATTTGAACCAGATGACACATATATCATCACCGATTGCTGAACAGGACTTGCAAACAATGCTGGAGCGATCGCCCAAAAAGCCATATTTGCAGCAATTATGCTGAATAAATTAAGGTTGTATCGCATACAGAAAACCTCTTACCCGACTGACAGTAATATATTAGAAATACATTATCGCGGTATTTGTATTTGTATGAACAATACCGAAATGGCAATAAACGATAATAAAAAGTAATGATTCTACATTTTAAAACCTAAAAGTTATTTAGAGACATAAACATGATCGATAAAATGATCGACTTTGCCGTTAATGGCACTTTAATGCGCGGACTAGAGTTAAACGGCAATCTTCTAAAAGTGGGTGCGGTTTTTGTCAGGGAAGATCTAACTGCACCAATTTATCGTTTATGGTCGATCGCTGATCGTCATCCCGCCATGCTCAGAGTTAGTCAAGATGGACAGGCGATCGCACTGGAAATCTGGTCAATCACACCTGCGGCTCTTGGCGAAATTCTAGCCTCTGAACCTGCGGGATTATGCATTGGTAAAATTGTCCTCGCTGATGGTCAGGAAGTTTTAGGTGTATTAGGCGAACCATTTTTATGTGAAGGACAACAGGAAATTACTGCCTATGGTGGCTGGCGAGCTTTTATGAGTCAGTAATAGTAAGTAGGTAGGCTTAATTAATTGTTAGATAGTGGAACAGGCTTCTAGCCTGTTGACGGGCAAGATGCCCGTACCACAAACATTTTATATTTAATTGCAACCATCTACTTAATCGCTACTTTAAGTTGTATAAATTTTATAAATTCTACTTAAAAAAGCCAGTTAAAAAAGCCACTTAAATATGTTGGGAAATGTACGAGTTTAGGCTTGGCGATCGCTAAGCAAATTGTCGTAGAAATGCACGAAGGCACAATAATCATCAACCCTGAAACTGGCTTAGGTAATAGGTTTATTGTGCTTTTACCCATTTGTGAATTAAAATCAATTCGTTGACCAAACGATCGCAGCGATCGCGATGATCGCAAAAAATTCTCGACAATTAATCGTAATATATTATTGATCGCAATAGGCTGTTTGATGAGGTTAAGCTCTCCAAAAAAAATCGAAATTATAAACTAAATTTGAAAGGGGCAGTTCATTCAGGTTTTAATTATTCGGTTTTTAATTATTTGTTTTTTGTTTAACTATATGTTTTCTGTATGGGTAATTGTATGGATGTAATCTCAAATTTATCTGGTTATGAAATTACAGAACAGCTTTATGCAGGGCATAGAACTTTGGTTTATCGGGCGTTACGCCATCACGATCAAGTATCTGTTGTTATCAAGCTACTACGCAATGAATTTCCTAGCTTCAACGAACTTGTCCAGTTCCGCAATCAATATGCGATCGCCAAAACACTTAACTCTCCCAATATCATCACGACCTATGGTCTAGAACCTTATAATAATAGCTATGCGCTTATAATGGAAGATTTTGGTGGTGTTTCCCTAAAAGAATGGGCAATCAAAACAGGAATAGAATTATCTTTACAGGATTTTTTGCGAATTGTGATTTCCTTATCGGATACCTTAAATACGCTCCATATCAATAAAATTATCCACATAGACCTCAAACCCGCCAATATTTTAGTTAATCCTGACACTAAGGAGGTCAAACTGATTGATTTCAGTATCGCCTCGCTATTACCAAGGGAAAGTATCGCAATTCAAAATGTTAATAATCTAGAAGGAACTCTCGCCTATCTTTCGCCAGAACAAACTGGACGCATGAATCGGGGGATAGACTATCGCAGCGATTTTTATTCCTTTGGGATCACTTTGTACGAACTCCTAACTAAAAAATTACCTTTTGTAGCCAATGATCTCTTCGGATTGCTAGACTTGTATCAACGGAAGTATCCTCAACTTGATGATGATATTCAAAATGAGATTGAAGCGATCGATCTCGATTATATCCGCGAAGATTTACCAAAACTGATTGCTTCCATGCGCGAAGGTGTCGCAAGAATTCGCGGCATCAGTAATAGTTTAAGAACCTTTTCTCGTGCAGATAGCGATCGCCCTGTTGCTTGCAATATCCACGATGGCATCGACAGCACAATCATGATTCTCAAACATCGTCTCAAGGGCGATCGCTACCGTCCCGAAATTCAAGTAATCAAAGAATATGGTGATTTACCTGAAGTTGAATGCTTTGCGGGACAACTCAATCAGGTATTTATGAATATTCTCGCCAATGCGATCGATGCTTTGGATGAATCTAATCATGGTCGTAGTTTTGCAGATATTAAAGCCAAGCCTAACTGCATTACTATTACCACCTCCGTGGAAAATAATTATGTAAAAATTGCGATCGCTGATAACGGGAATGGCATAACGGAAGATATTCAGCAAAAAGTATTTGACCACTTATTTACTACTAAGGTTGTAGGTAAAGGCACAGGGTTGGGGTTAGCGATTGCCCGTCAAATTGTGGTAGAAAAACATGGAGGCAGCCTAGATGTTCGATCTGAGTTAAATCGAGGTACCGAGTTCTGCATTCGGCTACCGATGGGTATCATCCAATCAAAATTTGAAGAGGCAGAAACTCATGATACTAGCAACCTCTAAGCACATCACCGTAGCGGAATATCTTGAGCGAGAAGCACAACCTGAATGTAAGAGTGAAATTGCAACCAGCTACCTATCTGTAAAAAATCTCTGACTAGTGAAGAATTACTCCATCCTAAAATCAGCTTTCACCTTGAACATTTCAACAAAGACAATAAATACTATGAATACTATTCCTAACTACACCATAACCAGCACTGTTTATGAAGGTACTCGCACCCTAGTTTACCGAGCAGTTCGCAACCTTGACCAGCAGCCCGTTGTCATCAAAGTCCTCCGCAACGAATACCCTAACTTCAACGAACTCCTGCAATTTCGCAACCAATATACTATTTCTAAAAATCTTGACTTTTTGGGGATTATTAAATCCCTAGAGCTAGAACCCTCAGCTAATGGCTATGCCCTAGTTATGGAGGACTTCGGTGGAGTTTCTTTATCTAACTATCTTAAGACTTCCTATCTTGAGACTTCGAGCGATCGCAATTTCAATCATTCATCTATATCCTTAGCGGATTTTCTCCCCATTGCTATCCAACTTACGGATATTCTCCACTACCTTTATCAAACTCGAATTATCCATAAAGATATTAAACCCGCAAATATTTTAATCAATCCTACTACCAAACAAATTAAATTAACGGATTTTAGTATTGCTTCTCTACTACCAAGGGAAACTCAAGAAATTCAAAATGCGAATACCTTAGAAGGAACTCTTGCCTATCTTTCTCCAGAGCAAACAGGGAGGATGAATCGGGGTATTGATTATCGTAGTGATTTTTATTCGTTGGGAGTGACGTTTTATAGCTTACTCACGGGAGAACTGCCCTTTCAGTCTAACGATCCCTTGGAGATTGTTCATTGTCATCTGGCTCAACAGGCTGCTCCTGCCCAGAAAATTAATCCAGCAATTCCTTTAGTATTATCAGCTATTGTCAGCAAACTGATGGCGAAAAATGCTGAGGATCGCTATCAAAGTGCCTTGGGGATTAAGTATGATCTAGAGCTTTGTTTAGAACAATTAAAAGCAACTGGGGAAGTTAAATCCTTTAAGATTGGAGAGAGAGATATTAGCGATCGCTTTATCATTCCCGAAAAACTATATGGTCGAGAGAAAGAAGTTCTATCACTACTAAATGCCTTCGATCGCGTAGCCAGTGGCAGTTCAGAACTGATGCTCGTGGCGGGTTTTTCAGGGATTGGTAAGACTGCTGTTGTCAATGAAGTTCACAAACCGATCGTGCGACAACGCGGCTACTTCATCAAAGGCAAATTCGACCAATTTAATCGCGACATTCCCCTCTCTGCCTTTGTGCAAGCCTTTCGAGATTTGATGGGGCAATTGCTCTCTGAACCTGATGAGCAATTGGCACAGTGGCAAACCAAAATCTTGGCTGCTATGGGCGAGAACGGCCAAGTTCTCATTGAGGTGATTCCAGAACTGGAGCAGATCATCGGCAAACAACCGCCTGCAACCGAACTATCGGGTAGTGTCGCTCAAAATCGCTTTAACTTACTGTTCCAAAAGTTCATTGAAGTGTTCACGACCGCAGACCATCCACTGGTGATGTTTTTGGATGACTTGCAATGGGCAGATTCAGCTTCATTTCAGTTGATCAAGCTACTGATGAATGACAATGGTTATCTGCTCATGTTGGGAGCCTATCGAGATAATGAAGTCTCACCCGTCCACCCATTTATTTTAACCGTAGAAGAAATCAGAAAAGCGAAGGTGATCGTTAACACCATTACCCTGACACCCCTAGATTTAGCCGATACCAATCATCTGGTTGCGGATACATTGAATTGTTCGAGGGAATTAGCTCAACCCTTGACCGAATTAATCGATCGCAAGACTCAAGGTAATCCCTTTTTTACAAGGCAGTTTCTCAAGGCGTTGCATGAAGATGGTCATATTCACTTTGACCATGATCTTCGCTATTGGGAATGCGATATTGTCCAAGCCAATGCGCAGGCACTCACCGATGATGTGGTGGAATTTATGACCTTGCAATTACAGAAATTGTCTGATAAAACGCAACAGGTGCTGAAGTTGGCAGCTTGTGTGGGCAATCAGTTTGATTTGACAACGTTGGCGATCGTCTCAGAGCAGTCTCCTACCGATGCCGCAACTGCATTGTGGAAAGCGTTGCAAGAAGGTTTAATTTTACCTGCTAGCCAAGTCTATAAGTTCTTTCAGGATACAGAACAGTCTGAATTGCAAAGTACGGTCAATCCAAAATATCGTTTTTTGCACGATCGCATCCAACAAGCAGCTTACTCTCTCATTGTAGAGGAAGAAAAAAAAGCAACTCACCTAAAAATCGGTCAACTCTTACTAAAAAGCACCAGTCCCGAAGAGTTAGAAGATAAAATTTTTGATATTGTTAACCATTTAAATGATGGGTTAGAATTAATCACCACGGGATCGAAGAAAATTGAGTTAGCTAATTTGAATTTAATCACTGGCAGGAAAGCCAAAGCTTCTACTGCCTATAAAACAGCAATCAAATACTTGAATCTGGGAATCGAACTCCTGCCGATAGATCGCTGGTCATCCACTTATGATATGACCTTCTCTTTATATAGAGAGTGTGCAGAATGCGAATATTTAAATGGTGATTTTGATCGCAGCAAAAAACTATTTAACGACGCTTTACTCCATAGCAATTCTGAATTCGACAGAGCAGACATTTATTCCATTGAAATGAATCTGTCAATGACCCAAGGAGATAATTTTAAACAGGGGATTCAATCCGGATTAAATGGATTGAGAATTTTAGGTTTAGATGTTCCCGATCACCCAGAGGAGTTACAAGTGCTTGGCGGAGCAGAATTTCAGGTAGTTCAGTCTAATTTAGCAACTATAAATATTACCGAATTGTTTGATCGCCCTGACTTAGAAGATCGTGCTCAAAACTTGATTATGCTCCTTTTGGTAGATTTATGGACTTTAGCCTATTTAGATGCTAATTGGTATTTGCTAAATTTTACCGTAGCGAAGATAGTCAGCCTATCATTAGAGCATGGTAACACCAGTCTTTCTGCCTTTGGATACGTTACTTATGGCATGATAATCGCCGGTTCTGGAAATTATCGAGATGCCTACGAATTAGGTAGATTGGCTTTAAGATTGAATAAAAAATTCAATAAAACTAATCTGATCGGAAAAGTTAATAACCTGTTCTGCCATTCTATAAATCCCTATAAAAAACACTTCAGGACGAATATTCCTTTCTATAAAGAATCGTACCAAAACTGCATGAAATGCGGCGATTTAACTTATGGTGTGTGGGCTTTATTCTTTACGATTTTGACTCAGTTTGAGGTGGGTGAAAATTTACAAACCATTGCTGATGAGGCAGAAAAATATCTAGGGGCAGTGCAAAAAATTGGCGATCGCAATATGCTCTACTCATTTCTGGCGCTGCAACGAGGTGTCTGGAACTTGCAAGGCAAAACGGAACGCAAATACACATTGAATGACGAAATATTCGATGAGACACGATTTTTGGAAATGTGCCACGCCAATAACTTCGATCACGGCATTAATTGGTATAGCTATCTGAAAGCACAACTCCTATATCTTTACGGTCATTATACCGATGCTTTAAATATTTGCCGAGAAGCTGAAGATAAAGTCGCTACTAATGTTGGCTTCTTCCCCGTTACCAAATATTATTTTTATTATTCTTTGATATTAACAAAAATTTATCCTACTGCTTCTGAATCTGAAAAAAGTGTTTACTGGGAAACCCTGCAAAAAAATCAAGAACAAATCAAAATATGGGCGAATAATTGTCCAGAAAATTTCTTGAATCAATACTTATTAGTGTCAGCAGAAATGGCGCGAATTTCTGGTCGCCAACTAGAGGCGATCGACTTATACGAAAAAGCGATTGAATCTGCAAAAGAAAATCAATTTATTCAGAATGAAGCTTTAGCGAACGAACTCACAGCTAAGTTTTGGTTGAGTCAAGGTAAAGAGAAGTATGCCAAACTCCACATAATTGCAGCGTACTATGGCTATCAATGCTGGGGTGCACAACGTAAAGTGGAGGATTTGGAGGAGAAATATTCCCCATTGCTTGTGCCGATTTTGCAACAACAAAAAATTGCTTTGTCGGCAACTGAAACTGTATTTTCGACAATATCTCTAACCACATCTCAGCCAGCCAGTACACAATTATCCAGTCACAATAGCACCAGTATTTCTGCCACCCTCGACCTAACAACCGTTCTGAAAGCATCTCAAACCCTGTCCAGTGAAATTCAACTTAACAAGCTCTTGGCAACCTTGCTGCATACGGTGCTAGAAAATGCAGGAGCAGACAAAGGTGTCTTACTGATGCCCCGTGAAAATCAGTGGTTTGTGGAAGCCATTGCCACCGTCAATCAGCCCGCGCAGATACAGTCGATCGATTTATCTAGTAGCTCCGAAGTTCCCCAATCCTTGATTAATACCGTCAAACGTAGCCGAGAACCAGTAGTGGTGGTCAATACCTTGACCCATCCCACCCTAGCAATGGATGCCTATGTCTTGGCACAGCAACCAAAAAGTCTGCTGTGTACCCCGATTCTGAACCAAGGTAAACTCGTAGCGATTTTGTATTTGGAGAATCATGTCACCGTTGGGGCATTTACGAGCGATCGCCTCACCGTCATTAACTTCCTTTGCACTCAAGCTGCAATTTCTTTAGAAAATGCTCAACTGTATCAAGATTCTCAGCATTATTCCCAGCAGCTAAACCAATCTCTTGAAGAGTTGAGTATGGTTCAGTCTAGTTTTCAAAATCTGGTGGATAATGTGCCAGGTGTAGTTTATCAATATCACCTAACTTCTGATGGAATTCTATCAATACCATATATGAGTACTGAATGCTTGAGATTGTACGAAATAACTCCTGAGCAAGCCGTTACTAATATAGAATTTCTCTTAGAATTTGTGCATCCAGAGGATATTACTAGCTATCAACAATCTACTACTAGCGCCACTCAAAACCTAACTAATTGGGACTGGGAAGGGCGAATTATCACCCCATCAGGAGCGATCAAATGGATTCATGGGGAATCTCGAATCCAAAAAAATGCTAATGCTGATGGGGCTACCGTTTGGGATGGATTATTTTTGGATATTAGTGATCGCAAAAAAGCTGAACTTGCCTTACAACAAGCACTAACTGATTTGCAAAATACCCAATTACAAATGATTCAGAGTGAAAAGATGTCTGCCTTGGGGAATTTAGTCGCTGGGGTTGCCCATGAAATTAGTAACCCAGTGGGCTTCTTGAATGGGAATATTACCCCCGCGCTAGATTACATCAAGGATTTATTTGGATTAGTTGACTTGTATCAACAAAAATATCCCCAACCCGATGCCGATATTCAGGAGGAAATAGAGACGATCGATCTGGAATACCTTCAGGAAGATTTGCCCAAATTAATTAGCTCCATGAAAACTGGAGTTGATCGGATTCGTGATATCAGCAATAGCTTGAGAACCTTCTCCCGCGCCGATACTGATCGCCCTGTTGCTTGCAATATCCATGATGGCATCGACAGCACGATCATGATTCTCAAACATCGTCTCAAAGGGAATAATAATCGCCCAGAAATTCAAGTCATCAAAGAATATGGTGATTTACCACAGGTGGAATGCTTTGCGGGGCAACTTAATCAGGTATTTATGAATATTCTTGCCAATGCGATTGATGCTTTAGAAGAATCTAGTCTTGGACGTAGTTTTGCGGATATTAAAGCTAATCCTAACTGCATTACCATTACAACTTTAGTGGAAAATAATAGGGTTAAAATAGCGATCGCTGATAACGGGAAGGGCATGAGTGAAGAGGTTCAGCAAAAAGTATTTGACCACTTGTTTACGACTAAAGGCGTTGGTAAAGGTACGGGGCTAGGGTTAGCGATCGCTCAGCAAATTGTCGTAGAAAAGCACCAAGGCAAAATAATTGTTAACTCTGAGATCGACGTAGGTACTGAATTTATTGTCCTTTTACCCATTCGCTAATCAAGAAAAGCCTATCTAAAACCATTAAGTAAATAGAGATAATTCCCATAAAAATATTAATTTATGAATATTAACAAATAACGTATTTGACAAATATATATAATAGTTTATTGATCGTTTAACTCCATATAAAATATTATGCTTACTAAGAAAACTGCGCTAATATTAATCGGTTTTCAAAATGACTATTTTGCAACTGATGGTATTTTACATAGCTTCATTGAAGAATCCACCACGGCGACAAAGGCTGTCGAAAACGTCGTTGATCTACTGCATATTCTTGTAAAAACTCCTGTTTTGATTATCGCCACACCGATTATCTTTACAAAAGATTATCAAGAACTGCTCGATCCTGTTGGGATTCTCAAAATTATTAAGGAAGTAGGAGCATTTCAAGCGGAAACAGAAGGAGCGAAAACAATCTCCCAACTACTACCGTTTCAGGACAAGATTCTTGAGATCTCAGGGAAAAGAGGGTTTAATGCTTTTGTCGGCACTAATCTTCATGAGACTCTACAACAGAATCAGATTACAGATATAGTTATTGCAGGAGCGGTCACATCTATCTGTATTGACTCAACAGGTCGTGCTGCTCACGAATTAGGATATCAAGTTTCTATTCTCTCTGATTGTATATCTGCTCGTTCGGTGTTTGAGCAAGAATTTTATATCTCCAATATTTTTCCCCTGTACGCTAATGCGATTTCCTCTTCGCAGTTTCGCCAATGTTTAGAGGTTGATGAGTAATGCCAGAAGACCTTGTAGTTAATGAGTTACACACACAGATCCAGTATAAATTAATTGATCAATTATCTGAGTCGGAACGTCGGTATCGAGAACTAGTTGACAATCTACGCGAAATTATATTCAAATGCGATCTCTTGGGGAATGTGACTTTTCTCAATCGGGCTTTGACAGCAACACTTGGCTATAATTCTGAGGATGTAAAAGGAAAACCCCTAGAAAATATAATCGATCCTAGCGATCGCTTTATTTGGCAAGAGATATTAAAGAATATAGTCACGGCTAAAGTTTGCAATGTTTGTCAGGAAATCCGCTTTATTCATCAAAATAATTCAATTGTTTGGCTAGAGTTGTCGATGCAATGCAGTGGAAAAGTGGATGTATCAGGCTCTCTCATGAATATTACCGATCGCAAGCGGGCGGAATTAGTCCTGATGCAAGCTAATGAGGATTTGGAATCTAAAATAGCGCAAAGAACTGCTGAAATAGCTAAAACAAACCAAGATTTAACAGACACACTTATAGAATTACAACAAGCTCAAGTTCAGATGCTCCAGAGTGAAAAAATGTCAGCGCTGGGACAAATGGTGGCTGGAGTAGCTCACGAAATCAATAATCCTGTAAATTTCATTCATGGTAATATCACTTATATTCGTCAACATACGCAAGATCTGCTGCGGTTATTAGATATCTATCAAGATCTCTATCCGCACCCCCATGAATCATTACAAAAGGTTCTGGAAGAAATAGATCTAGATTTTTTGCGTGAAGATTTAATAAAAATACTTAAGTCTATTAAAGTCGGTTCCGATCGCATTCGGGAGATAGTGCTTTCATTACGAAATTTTTCTCGTTTAGATGAATCAGAATTTAAGCCTGTTGATATCCATGAGGGGATTGATAATACCTTGATGATTTTGCAACATCGCCTAAAAGTAAGAACAGAACGTCCCGCTATTCAAGTGTTGAAGCAATATGGAGATCTGCCCTTGGTCGAGTGCTATGCAGGGCAACTCAATCAAGTATTTATGAATATTCTGTCTAATGCGATCGATGCTTTGGAAGAGAGCAATCTCGGTCGTAGTTTTGAAAATATTGTCGCTCTTCCTAATAAAATCTGGATTACCACAGCTAAAACCGAACAAAACGTACTACAGATTCGCTTTGCTGACAATGGTTCGGGAATTTCTGAAGATGCACAATTGCGCTTATTTGATCCTTTCTTTACCACAAAATCCATAGGAAAAGGAACGGGATTAGGCTTGTCAATTAGCTATCAGGTTGTAACTGAAAAACATGGTGGTAAACTATGGTGTGACTCTACGGTTGGAGTTGGCTCTACGTTTATCATTGAGATTCCGATGAATAGAAGAGCAAAACTAGATCCTACACCCCTCTTTATTTGAAGTCCCACCATATGGAATATTTGTTTTTCGGCTTAGCGATCGCCTTAGTAATTGGCTTTGAGTTTGTCAATGGTTTTCATGACACTGCTAATGCTGTGGCTACTGTTATCTATACCAATACACTTAAACCAGTTTATGCTGTCGTCTGGTCAGGAATTTGGAATTTAATCGGCGTATTGACCTCTAGTGGAAGCGTTGCCTTTGCGATCGTTTCTCTCTTACCGATGGAATTAACCACAAACACATCTTTAAATATATCTTCCCATGCATCCTCAGGAAAGGGGCTATTGATGGTTTTAGCCTTGTTGAGCGCAGCAATTATTTGGAATTTAGGAACTTGGTATTTGGGATTGCCTGTATCTAGCACCCATAGCTTAATTGGCGCGATTACGGGAATTGGGATTGCTAACTCCTTATTCCTAAATACCAATAGGTCATCTCTGAATTGGTGGTATGGGATTAATTTGTCAAAAATGCAGGAAGTATTGCTATCGTTGTTGATTTCCCCTCTGGCTGGTTTTTTAGGCGCAGCGATACTATTCCTAATTGCAAAGGCGCTCATCAAACAAAAGGAACTGTATACCGCGCCCGAAGAAAAGGTTCCTTCACTGTGGGTAAGGGCGGTATTAATCTTGACCTGTACGGGAGTCAGTTTTGCTCATGGCTCTAATGATGGACAGAAAGGTATGGGCTTAATGATGCTGGTGTTAATAGCGATTTTACCAAACTTATTTTCGCTAAATATGGGTGTTAGTCCAGATGTCACGTCTGGGATGGTAATTCCTTTTTGGATAAAAATTACAATTGGCTTGGCGCTTGGATTAGGAACGATGATCGGATGGAAGCGCGTGGTCGAGACTGTGGGCGAAAAGATTGGGAAAGAGCATCTAAACTATGCTCAAGGTGCGGCGGCTGAACTCGTGACCATGACCACGATCGCTGTTGCTGATTATTTCGGACTACCCGTTAGTACCACCCATATTCTCTCATCAGGGATTGCAGGATCGATGGTGGCTAATGGCTCTGGCTTACAGATGCATACCTTGCGAAATTTATTATTGGCTTGGGTGTTAACCTTACCAATCTGTACGCTGTTGGGCTTTGTAATTTGTGCGATCGCTATATTTTTGATGCAGAATTTTTGATCGCATTCCTTTCTAGAAACTTTACAATCAAACCTTTGAGCTACAACTGTGGCTCTATTCCCGCAGCGCCAAGTTGTGCCATCAAGGTTTCAACTTTCTGGCGTTCCTGCTCGGAGGTTTCCCAGCCTGTCAGTAGTAGATTACCAGATGAGTCCCACCAACGCAGCCAAGGCAAATCTAGGTTTTGATAGATTCCTTGCCAAATGCCGAGTTCTACGCCCAGTCCATCAATGGGATAATGTCCACGCTCATTTGCCGCGACTAATTCAAATTTATTGGCTACATGGCGATATAACTCAATGCTTGATTTCTCTACTTCGTAAATACCGTAAAAAGCAGGGCGAATTACTTGCTCGTAGACGAAGAATTTGCCTACCCAAGGTGTGCGATCGCGTTCTTCTTTGCCGCTACCTGAGACAAATTCGAGAACGATCAGAGGCGCAATAAATTCTTGCCAAAGTACATAGGAACGGCGGGCTTTTCCATCGAGATTGGGAGGTACATTCGGCACATAAAACCAATCGGGAGCTTCTGCCCCTTTTTCGGGTGGTTCGGTCATGCGCCAATAGATTCCCGAATCTTGCCCGATCGCATACTGCCCGTCAGGATGCAATTTCTGTAAATGTGGCTCAATGGAGTCGGTCAGTAAAATACTTTGTGGGTGTTCTTGAAAGTTTTTCACAAATGTACCGTCGGAGTCTGGAAGTTGTGTATGGTCTGGCAGGATGACAGGATGGGTAGATGGGTCTAAGGTGAAGGTCATATTATTTCCTGATGGACGCTTAGAGACGCTGAATTGGCGTTTTTACCATTTTAATAATTATAGTGCCTTTGCTTTTAAAGACTTATGCGATCGCCAAATTCGATAAAGATCGCGATCGCTGTTGTTGTTGGTTGGGTGCGATCGCCTTTGAAAAATTATGTTTAAGGCGATCTCAGATTAGAATGTATGTAGTTTTGTAATTTTGATCATCCTGTCATTAAAAATGTCATATGCCAAAAGCTGTTCAGGAAATCTATACACAGGTTATTTCAAACCTTCTGCCAACTGAGAGACTACAGTTAGCGACATTAATTCTTAACGGTTTAGTCAAACAAGATGCTGCTGTTATTGATGATAGCGACACTTGGACAGAGCAGGATCAATTAGATTTAGCTGCTTTTTCTCTCCAATATGCTGCGACTGCTTTGCTTGAAGACGAGGAGATTAATGAGTGAAAGTGAAATCTGGTGATGTTGTAACAGTCGATTTTCCTGCTGTTACTGGTGTCAAACGCCGACCAGCAGTTGTCTTATCTTCACAGATATATCATAACAAATCGTCCTGATGTAATTGTTGGGCTTATAACCTCACAGACAAAAAATTTAGGTGTCACGGATTATGTTCTTCAGGATTGGCAAGTAGAAGGGCTAAGAGTTCCATCTGTTTTCCGTAGCTTTATTGTGACATTACCTCCATCAGCTAACTTGGTTGTTATTGGGAAGTTATCAGAGCAAGATAGTCAAGGTGTTAGAAATTGTGTCAAATTATCTCTGGTCAATTTGAATGAATGATTTTTTGATAAGAGGTCGGAAATCGATGGTTGTTAATTTTTGATTAGGGCGATCGCTTTTTATTGTGGGAATGAAAGGGTGATCGCCAAATTCGATTGTTTTGCCGCGCTTCTCCATATTCTCGCAATTCATCAAATTTTAAGTTGACTCTAACTTTTGCCGAACTTCCTCAATAGTTATTCCTAAAATCTGAGATATTTTTTGTAATAGGTTATCGTCTTGAGTGGCTTGATAGATGCGAGAGATAATACTTACAACCATTTCCACACTATGCTGATCTTGGAAGTGAGCAAAGATTTGTAAGGCTTGTAATAGATTTTGACCTGCTTCTGTGAAGTTGTTTTCTGCTTCTGCTAATAATCCTAATTGTCCGTATGTGCTGGCTTGGGAGTAGAGATCGCCAAATTCGATTTTGATCGCGAGAGCCTGTTGATAGTTTTGCCGCGCTTCTCCATATTCTCGCAATGCTTGGGCAATCATTCCCAACTGGTGGTAGCAGTGATGTTGAGTGTAGAGATCGCCAAATTCGATAAAGATCGCAAGAGCCTGTTGATAGTTTTGCCGCGCTTCCCCATATTCTCGCAATGCTTGGGCAACCATTCCCAACTGGTGGTATGTGCTGGCTTGGGAGTAGCGATCATCAAATTCGATAAAGATCGCGAGAGCCTGTTGATAGTTTTGCCGCGCTTCTCCATATTCTCGCAATGCTTGGGCGACACTTCCCAACTGGTGGTATATGCTGGCTTGGGAGTAGCGATCGTCAAATTCGATAAAGATCGCGAGAGCCTGTTGATAGTTTTGCCGCGCTTCTCCATATTCCCGCAATGCTTGGGTGATACTTCCCAAATTGTGGTATGCCATGGCTTGGGAGTAGCGATCTCCAAATTCGATAAAGATCGCGAGAGCCTGTTGATAGTTTTGCCGCGCTTCTCCATATTCTCGCAATTTTTGAGCTACATAACCCAACATATGATAGTTAGATGCCGAATTTCTACGATCTTCTATCTGAGTTTTCAAATTCAAGGATTTTTCAAATAATAAACGGGCTTGCTCAAATTCCCTTAAATCGAAATAAACATCGCCTAAATTAAATAAAGCCTCAGCTTCACTACGTTTGTCACCAATCTCTCCACTAAGATCGATCGCCTGTTGAAAATAGAACTTAGCTTTATTAAACTCACGAATCGATCTATGTGTATTGCCTAATTGATTGAGTAATTCTAACCTTGTGCGGCTACTTGCTTCCGTATCTTCAGGATATTCTTGCAATAGTCTTTCTAATAAATCAATCCGTTCCCCTTGTTCGGGTTTGGGAAAATAACGATTGGGATTGTGAGAATAATCAGAGACTTCAGCAGTTAAGCGATCGCGGGTTTCGGGAAGAGTTTGAAACCTAAAAGTTGATGAAGTCCATGCCCAAAAGTCGGGTGCAAACTGAGCGAATCGAGTTACAGCATAGTCAGGCAAAGCAAACAGAAGCGGATGGGGAACCGCGATGGGGAAAGCATCACGGGCATAATTGAGATTCGTTAAAATGGGAGGATTGTCACCACTATAGGCGATCGCCTTTTCCAAACCTTGCAAAATCAACACTAATTTCTTGTCAGGTTCAATCGAGATTTTTAATAACTCCGCCTTAATCCCTTCCAACAAAAAACGCATATCTGGGTCATCAAATCGCAGTACTGCAAATTGAATTGATGCACATTTAGGATGCTCGGCGATCGCTGTAATCACTTTATCGATATCAGGTGGAAAATTTACCTCAATAAAACCAATCTTCAAACCCCGCGACATCTGTACAAAAGCCAGCAAAAACTGAAACACTTCCTGATTGTGTTCTAATAACGTTGCTATTTCCGATGGATCAGGGTGTTTGGATAGCATCGATCGCTCTCTTAAAAGCATTACTACGCATTAACAAAGGATTGGGATAATTCCAGCGATCGCTACCGTTATATTCTAAAATCGCCGTACTAAAAAGCATTTGCTGACCAATTTCATCATCAGTTATTTCTTTAGTTAAGGCGATATTGGCTAACTCATTAAAATATTTCTTAGGAGTGGAACGCTCAAAACTGAACTGAAGCTGCTTAATTGCATATTCCACATCATCGGGTTGAATCTTATCGTGAGCGCGTCCATTGGCTGTAATACAGGCTAATTGCACCAACTGCATCAGTTGCCGCACATGACCACCACTCATTTTTACCAAATCGATTAATTCATTACGCGAAGCAAAAATCAATTTAGCATCAACCCGTTTCTCGATAATAGCGGCAACTGCATCCAATCCTTTCTGATTGTGTTCTAAAGGATAGCGATCGGGAGCTAACTCATAAATACCAATCATCGGCACAATATGCGGATTACCAAAGGAATTATTTAAGCCTCGTGGAGAATAGAGAATAGAAATTGGAACAGTATAGATAATTGTGCAGTGGAGTTCCTGAAGTTGGGCGGCATAATCAAAAAACAACTTATTAGAAACCTCTGGCGGACAGCGATCGAGATTATCAAGAATTACTAAAATCCCTTTATACTGGGGATATTGAGCGCGTAACTTCTTAAATCCATCCGCCAAGAGCAAATTAATATCGCCCTTCATCCGCGAGACTTCCTTAATCAACTTTTCGCGAATCGTTATTTTTTCAGAACTAGAATTTTTGATCTGACCAGATAACTTAAATAGTAACTTCGCTAAAAATGGTGCTTCTCCTCCCAATGACATCTCTGCTTCTGTATTAATCGATCGCTGCACCGACTGTTCGTCTTCCTTAGTTATGTCTCGAAACCAATTCTCGAAACTCTTCAGCAATTCGCGATCGAACTTAATTTTTAGCTTTCTCAAAGCTGTTTCAACTTGCCTAATCACTGTGATATAGAGATCGATATATTCCACATCATTAATATCTGTCTCATCTTCCACATTCAAAAATATAGTCAGATATTCTTTTTGCCAATGCTTTTCGATACGTCGCAACTCCGTACTTTTGCCACAGCCACGATGTCCTGTAAATAAAATAGTTGAGAACTTACTAGCATTTTGTTGCTGCAAAATCTGCCCCACCTGCACGATCGCCTCAGTCTTTCTTGCCTCCAACAAAGGTATATAATATTTGTCAAGATCGTCACCCTGAAGCGGTTTCACAGGATCACAAATATCATAAGCGTCCGTCAGATTTTTGGCTAAATTGTCAGCAGGAGTAGTCATAAATTTTGAGTTTGGCAGAATCTAACCAAGTCCATATAGGCGAATCATAGCAAACTTATCGAAACCGTTACATGAAAATAATAAGATATTCAAGATGGCGCTGTAAAAAAGCTATATTAATGAACCTAGTTTAAAACTGATAGCTAAACCTATGACTACTTCCATTTTATCCGATTTAAAAATTCGTTTCTCCAAGGCGATCGCCGATGCTTTTGGTGCAGAATATGCCAACCACGATCCCGCCGTAGCTGCTTCTAAGGATGCCAAGTTTGGCGATTATCAATGTAATGCCGCCTTGAGTTTAACCAAAAAACTTAAACAAAAACCTCAAGACGTGGCTGCAAAAATAATTGCCAATCTCCAGTTTGACGATATTTTTGAAACTCCCACGATCGCAGGAGCAGGATTTATTAACTTAAAGCTGAAACTTAGTTACTTAGAAACCCAATTAGCCAAAATGCAAAAAAGCGATCGCCTTGCGATTGATAAAGTCGATAAGCCTGATCGCGTCATTGTCGATTTTTCCAGTCCGAATATTGCTAAAGAAATGCATGTGGGACATTTGCGATCGACGATTATCGGTGATAGCATCGCCCGAATTTTGGAATTTCAAGGACATGAAGTTATACGCCTAAATCATGTCGGCGATTGGGGAACTCAGTTTGGGATGTTGATTACCTATTTGCGCGAAGTCTATCCCGATGCTCTCACGAAAGCTGATGCGATCGCGATCGGTGACTTAGTGGAACTCTATCGCGCTGCAAAAAAACGTTTTGATGAAGATGCCGACTTCAAAGAAATTTCTCGTGCTGCGGTGGTGGAGTTGCAAGCAGGAGGTGCAGAAGCCAAACTCGCATGGCAACTGCTTTGTGAACAGTCGCGCCGTGAGTTCCAAAAAATTTATGACACCCTCAATATCCAATTAGAAGAGCGCGGCGAATCCTTTTATAATCCATTCCTCTCTGATGTCGTCACTGATTTACAGGAAACGGGCTTACTGCAAGAGAGTCAAGGAGCTTTATGTGTGTTTCTAGAAGGATTCAGCAATAAAGATGGTCAACCTCTACCGCTCATTGTCCAGAAAACTGATGGCGGCTATAACTACGCAACTACCGACCTCGCCGCCCTGCGTTATCGCATTCGTGAAGACAAAGCTACTCGAATTATTTATGTAACCGATATCGGACAATCGGGACATTTTGCCCAAGTCTTCCAAGTTGCCCAGAGAGCAAACTGGATTCCTGAAACCGTGCAGACTACCCATGTTCCCTTTGGCTTAGTAATGGGTGATGATGGCAAGAAATTTAAAACGCGATCGGGTGACACGATCGCCCTCAAAAGTCTGTTAGAAGAAGCGATCATTCGCGCCCGTGCCGATATCGAAACCCGCAATCCTGAAGCATCCGATGAGTTTAAGCAGGATGTTGCTGAAGCCGTGGGTCTAGGTGCGGTGAAATATGCCGATCTATCCCAAAATCGCACCAGCAACTATATTTTCAGCTTTGATAAAATGCTCGCCTTGCAGGGTAACACCGCGCCCTATATGCTCTATGCCTATGTGCGCGTGCAGGGAATTGGTCGCAAAGGCGAGATTGATTTTGAGAGTTTAAATGTGGATGCTGTCAAGCTGACTCAAGAAGCAGAAATTATTTTGGCTAAGCATTTATTACAATTTGCCGAAGCGATCGATGCGGTTGCTGAAGAGCTTTTCCCAAATCGTCTTTGCCAGTATTTGTTTGAACTTAGCCAGAAATTTAATCAATTTTTCGAGCAATGTCCCGTCTTGCAAGCTGAAGAGGCAGAAAGGATTTCGCGCCTGAGTTTGTGTAACATCACCGCTAAAACGCTGAAGCTTGGTTTAAATTTACTCGGTATTCGCGTTTTAGAACGGATGTAAATTTAAAAGTGCTGCAAAGCAGCACTTTTAAATTTTATGGTTATATTTTCACGCCAGTTTTACGCGCTAGCCAAATTTCCCAGTTACGCAAAAAACTCGATCGCGCTTTAAATATGCTCGACACCGATAGTTTAAAGGCGAGTTCTTCACAGGGTGGCTGTACCAAGATCGTAAATAATCCCAAACGATTGCCTACAATTGTGTCTGTAAATAGGCGATCGCCTACCATCGCTACTGCTGCACTAGGCAACTGCATCGCTTCGAGAACTTGGCGCACCACACGGCGAGATGGTTTTCCTGCACGGCTACGATAGGGGAGATTGAGGCTTTCGGCGACCTTTTGAATGCGGCGATCGCTGAAATTGTTACTTGCGAGCCAAATTGGATGTTTTTGACGCATCACGTTCACCCATACACGGATCTCTTCCGATACATCGGCTTCGTCGTCACCGATCAGGGTGTTGTCAACGTCTAAAATCAGACCACGCAATCCATGCTTTTCCATCAGTTGCGGCGTGATCGCATGAATCGGTGCTGACAGAACGAGATCAGGGGCAATAAGTCGCCAAGGTTTCACAAATATTTTTGGGATGTAAACTACATAATTTAAGGATATCTTAACGCAGAATCGTCTAGACATGAAACCTTAAGAAGCTGATTCGCCCGCTTAGTGGGCGAATCAGCTTTTTGGGATTTTACTGTTTGGGAGACTTTTGCTGCATTTTTTTGTCGATCGCCGTTAACGCTCTTTCGTGGTCTTCTAAATTTTTACTAAATACATGACTGCCATCATACCTAGCGACAAAAAACAAATATTCCGTTGTAGCGGGATCGAGAGTTGCTTTGAGACTCGCTAAACCCACCGAAGCGATCGCCCCAGGGGGTAATCCCTCGTTTAAGTAAGTGTTATAGGGTGAAGCGGTACGCACTTGATCTAGAGTTAGCGGACTTTCTGGGGTTTGCTTAATATTTAAACCATATTCCACAGTGGGATCGGACTCTAAGCGCATATTTTTTCGGAGACGATTCCAGAATACCCCCGAAATAATTCTTCGTTCCGACTCGATCACGGCTTCTTTTTCGACAATACTACTTAATATCACCCAATCTTTTAAGCTAATTTTTACCTTCGGCTTACCAGATTGACTTTCCTTGTAAACAGGTATAGCGACTTGCTCAAAACGATCAAGCATCAAGTCAATAATGCGATCGGGTGTCGCTTCCGATGGCAAGATTTGATAGGTGTCTGGAAACAAAAACCCCTCTAAACTCGGTATATCATCAGGTAGCCAAGTCCTTCGCCCTTGCCCAACCCGTTGAGTAGCCGTTACAAAATCTTTCGCTGTAAAAAAACCCAGCTTCTCAAATAATTCTCCCATCTGGGCGATCGACCAACCTTCAGGCACGGTAAATCTGACTTCCAGAGATTTGGCGATCTGGAGTTCTGCGACCACCTCTTGCAAAGATTGATTGGTAGTAAAGTCATAAGTACCAGATTTTAGAGCGATCGCATTACCGCCGCGCAAAGACTGCCACTGCAACCAGAGACGCAAGGCTAAACTTGAACGGATAACACCAGTAGACTCCAATTCTTGAGCGATCGTTTGGGTCGGCATCCCATCAGGGATGGTTAGACGCACTTTTTCCCCAAAGCTATTAGGTGCTGCACTCGCCCAAATCCACCAAGAACTACTAACTATTCCAGTTAATAGAATCGTTAATGGAACAGCAGCACCATAAAATAGCCACTTAGAACTCTTCTTCGGCATCTTCAGTGCTGAGGACGTGATCTAAATACTGCTCGACATAAGGCTCAAGGGCTGCCATTTCTACAGGTGAGAGGATTTCAGGTAAACCACTATCGCCGACTTTGGCAATAAACATCAGAGGATCGAGGGCGGTAAATACTGAAAAAGCCTGCTCTTCGTAATAGAAATGGGCGAGTTCTTGGAACTCTCCACAATTGCCATCCTCTTCAGTGTCAATCTCGATAATATCGTCTTCAGTTGGTTCGGGTAGCTCCCCTTCAACTGTCAACGTGTAAGCAGAGCGGCGCAATGAGAGATTTTGTTCTGCTAAAACAGCCTGTGCGGTTGAAAAAATCAAATCGATTTCTTCTTCGGTGACATCGACTAACTCAGTTTCTTCTTCGTCATCAGTTTCTTGCCATGCAAAGATTTGCACAGAAAAATCAACTGGTTGCAGCAGCATATATTCGGTGCTTTCCACGGTAAACGTGGTTTCGACAGTGCAAGGCAAGTTTTTACCCGCGTCATCCGTCAGTACGATCGTCGATCCTTCCATAGATTGCTGTTTTGTATCCTATAGCACTACTAGCTCAGAGAAACCCTCTTATATAAGGCTTTTGGCGCTTTTATGCATTATGACAGCAAAGGGGACAGTTATAGCAACGTCATTATTGTTAGATGGGACAAGGGGCTTAAGTCCCTTGTTTCTATACTGAAATCAAATTTTTTGTGTAGTGAGAATTTTTAGGTGAGAGCTTGGCGTTTTAAGGCTAACCATTGCTGCAAAATTAAGGCGGCGGCTTTGCGATCAATCATGGCTTTGTTGTCTCTCGTGGAAATGCCCTGCGATCGCATCATTTCTTCGGCTTCGTAGGAGGTAAGGCGCTCATCGACAAATTCTAAATTTAGCTCTAGATGTTTTGATGCGCCGTGAGCAAATTTCTGGACATGTTTGGCTTGATAACCGAGGGTTCCATCCATGTTGTAGGGCAGTCCAACTACCAATGTATCAATGTTGCGCTCAATTACCAGCGATCGCAATTCTGCCATGTCTTCTTGCCATGTTTTACGAATAATCGTGGTGATGCCATGTACGGATATGCCAAGGAGATCGCACCCTGCGACACCTATTCTTTTACGACCGACATCTAAACCTAGCGCTGCATATTGTTGCATTCTGCAAAGTCTCTTTAATAAAATGTGGAATGGGCATCTTGCCCGTCAACAGGCTAGAAGCCTGTTCCACTTACTTATTGATCAACAGGCTAGAAGCCTGTTCCACTTACTTATTGGTTTTGAAAAGGTTGAACTTTTTGAATTAAAGCTTGCGATCGCGCAATAATCGTAGTCCAATCATCCTCCATGACTGCCTCAGACGAAAATAAATCGCTAGAAATTCCCACTGCGATCGCCCCTGCCTCCAGAAATTTATCGGCATTTTGTAAAGTAACTCCCCCTGTGGGAATTAAGGGAATATCGCGCAATACAGGCTGTAAGCATTGTAAATAATCGACACCACCCATGACCTTAATCGGGAAAACCTTGACGGCGGCGGCTCCTGCTTGCCATGCAGCAATAATCTCGGTGGGACTAAGTGCGCCTGCGATCACGGGAATATTATGCTCGACACCCTTAGCAATCAGGTCAGGATTGGTGTGGGGCGTAAATAAGAAACTGCAACCACAAGCGATCGCCCGTTCCACCATACTAATGTCTAAGATAGTGCCTGTGCCAATCTTACAGTCGGGTAATTCCTGTTGCAATTTTGGAATTAACGATTCAGCGCGATCGGTATTCCACGCAATCTCAATTAGCTTAATTCCACCTGCGGCGGCGGCAAGAGCCATTTCTCGCGCAACGCTAACATTATCCGCACGGACAACGGCAATAATGCGATGCTGTTGCAATAAACTGAGCCAAGGATTCACAGGTTGTTTGCAAAATTTGCGAAATTTGCGATTAACGTTCCAAGATCATGACACATAATCATCGTGGGGGCAAACTGGAATTTGTTCTAAATCCTTGTATGCTTTGGTTAATCAATCACCATGAAATCTATGACTTTAAATGTTGGCGATCGCGCCCCAGAATTTAGCGTACCTGACACTCACGGTAATATCGTGACCCTTTCAAGTCTCAAAGGTCAGCGTGTGGTTTTATATTTTTATCCCCGCGACAATACTCCAGGATGTACCAAAGAGGCTTGTGGATTCCGCGATAACTATGCTCAATTCCAAGCGAAAAACACCGTAATTCTTGGTGTCAGCACCGATAATGCGAAATCACATCTAAAATTTGTCGAAAAGTTTGATTTGCCTTTCCCCCTACTCTGTGATGTCGATGCTCAAGTTGCCACTGCCTACGAGAGCTATGGCAAAAAACAAATGATGGGTAAGGAGTATATGGGGATTTTTCGTAATACCTTTGTAATTGACACAGAGGGTAATATTGAGAAAATTTATCTGGCTGTCAAAGCTGAACCGCATCCCGTCCAAGTTCTTGCAGATATTTAACCATGACTTCTACCGCTAAGCGTTGGGTAATTCGCGATCGCCAATTTATTTGGGGCGATCGCACTTATCTAATGGGAATTTTGAATGTTACACCCGATAGTTTTAGTGATGGCGGTCAATTTATTGCCAAAGACAATGCTCTCAAACAAGTCGAGCAAATGTTGCCATACATTGACATTCTCGATATTGGTGGCGAATCTACCCGCCCTGATGCAGCACCTGTGAGTGCCGATCAAGAATGCGATCGCATTTTGCCAATTATTCAAGCTGTACGCGAAGCTTATCCAAATTTACCGATTTCTGTAGATACGGTGAAAGCATCGGTAGCTAAACAGGCGATCGCCGCAGGTGCGGATATTGTTAACGATGTATCCGCAGGAAGGTTTGATCCTGATATGTTGCCTACGGTTGGCAAATTGCAAGTGCCGATATTTTTAATGCATATGCAGGGCGAACCGCGCACTATGCAAATAAATCCGCAGTATCGCGATGTGGTGCAAGATATCAAACGTTTTCTCACAGATGCAATTTCTGTCGCAAAAGCTTGTGGGATTCCGCAACATTTAATAGCGATCGACCCAGGGATTGGTTTTGGTAAGACCCTCGAACATAATCTTGAATTAATTAGAAATTTAAGCGCTTTCAAAACGATTAAAGCCCCACTTTTATTAGGCGTATCGCGTAAGAGCTTTATTGGTAAACTTTGCGATCGCCCCGATCCTAGCGATCGCTTGTTAGGGACAATAGCTGCTTGTAATGCAGGTATCGCTGGTGGCGCTGATATTTTGCGCGTTCACGATCCCAAAGAAATCAAAGAAGTATGTCTCGTCAGTGATGCAATTTTTCGACGGAGTTACAATAAGTAGGGAGTATTTATGAATTGTCCCCACTTATCGAGAAATCGCATAATCTCTATGCACAAACAGGACTTTACACAAAAATGAACAGTCCATCAGTTACATTGACACTCCCCGCACTGAAGTGACGGGGATTCTTGGACTCACTATAGCCTGTAGAACTTGTCCTAACATGGTCTTACTTAGTGATACCTAGTCTTACAACTAGCTTCTCAAGCGTGGATTTCCGTATGCCCTGCGGTATTTGATATATTCTAATATGGAGTCGCCCTAAAAAGGCGGGATTTTATACCAAATTTTCTGATAACCAAACAGGATTTGGATTTTAATAGATTTCTTGTAAAGTTTGTAATAATTTAGAGGGCAAGACGTGCCACAGGTTAAGCACTTGCTGATTGGTTCCACCAGATCGGGCAGCGGAAAATCAGCAACTATTTTGGGTTTAACGTATCATTTGCAAGCCAAAGGTTACAAAATTGGCTATGGTAAGCCGATTGGTACTTTTACGACTAAAGAACTCCCCGAATCAGCCGAACGCACTGAAGCTGACGTGGAATTTATCAAAAAAACGCTAAATTTGCCACAGGAACTTTTGCGTCCCAGTTTACTCAACCTCGATCGCACTGCTCTCCAACGCCGTTTATCGGGTGAAGATCAAGCAGATTACAGCACTAAGCTCGAAGAATACAAAAAATTAACGACTGGCGATCTGGTACTACTCGAAGCACCTGCTAACACTGCCGAAGGAGCCGTTTTTGGCTTGTCTTTAGAAGAAATGGCATCACACCTTGGCTCACAGATTTTATTGGTCATGCGGTTTGGGTCGCTCCTAGTTGCTGATCATATCTTGATGGCAAAACAACGCTTAGGAGATCGCCTCTTGGGTGTAGTAATTAATGATATTCCCGATGAGCAGTACGAAACAGCGATCGAAATATTACACCCTTATCTGGAAAATCAGGGCATTCCCGTATTTGCCCTCATGCCCGAAAATCGCATTTTGCGAAGTGTTAGTGTTGCTGAGATCATCGAGCAGCTTGGTGCAACCATACTCTGCTGTCCTGAAAATATTGACTTAGGAAAAGTGATGGTTGAGGAATTGAAAATCGGCGCGATGGATGTCAACTCCGCCCAAAGATATTTCCGTCAGTCCTTCAACAAAGCCGTAATCACAGGTAGCAGCCGCATTGATCTTCAATTCGCCGCCCTTGAGACTTCCACCAATTGTTTGATTTTGACAGGTCGCCCATTTATTAGTGATGATGTCGCCCATAAAGCGATGGAGTTAGGTGTGCCTGTACTCGCCGTCAACAAAGATACCCTCAGTACAGTTAGTGTCATTGAAGGCTGTTTAGGGCAAGTGCGTCTGCATGAAGGGGTAAAAGTTACGAGTATTTGCGACATGATGTCAAAGCATTTTAATTTCAATCGCTTCCTGAAACTCTTGGATATTCAACCATCTAATCCTTAAAAAAAAGCCTCCAAAGGAGGCTTTTTTTACATTTCATTTAAGGTTTTCCATCCTGGCGACCATAGCGATCGCCTTTTCAAAGCCTTAGCATTCAGCCAAAACCTGACTGAATCATCACAAGCCGCCTTGATTTCTGCAAAAACTAAGTCTCCTTCATTTTTGCGATTGACTACCACAAAATGTCGCCAGCCAAAGGTTTCTTGACTCGCCGTCCATTTAGAACCGATCAGATGGGGGAATTTTTGTTTTTTAGGCATAAATATAAAAAAGAGTTAAGCAGCGCATAGCACTGCTTAACTCTTGATGTCTTAATCGACATCATCATCACTATCATCATCGTCATCATCGATATAGCTAGAATCGTCTCCCAGCATCAATTCACTGAGTTCTTCAGCTTCATCATCAAACTTTAAGTTGGATTCCGTACCCTCTCTTGCAATCAAGCGACCTGTCGATTCTAGCCAGTCCAGAATTGAGGCTTGCTGCTCGGTAGGAATGATCGCTGCTGGCTGGTTACGGCGCTGTACACGCAATGCAGGGTTATTAATCATTAGAAACCTGCGGGTAAGCCTAAGCCACCTGTGAGATCTTCCATTTTTTGCTTCATTGTGCCAGTAGAAAGCTGGTACGCATCTTTGAGTGCTGCGAGTACTAAGTCAGAGAGTACTTCAGCGCCTTCATTGAGGGCTTCAGGGGCAATTTCCACACTTTGAGGTTCTTGGTTGCCACTGAGAGTAACCTTTACCAATCCGCCACCCGATTCGCCAGTTAGACGCAATTCATCTAATTCTTCTTGGAGCTTTTTAGCGCCTTCTTGAATTTGCTGAGCTTTTTGGAAGGCTTCTTTCATTTTGCCTAAACCACCAAAGCTAAATCCTTTTCCGTCTGACATAGCAGTATCAGTCTTATCCTAAGTTTTCTAGTTTATTATGTCATTAATCGTAGCGGTTCGGTAGGTACGGTCGTCCAAATATCTTACCGATCGATCGCCTTCCGATAAACAATGAGGGGCAAGCGACAAAAACAAGCCTTCTTGATTGTTCGGTGTATTTACCTATTTGGAGCAGATCCCAATAGCTCTCGATTCATCTCTAAAATGGGACATAACAACTCAGCTATATCTTTGGGTAAAAGCTGCCTCACAACATCTTGCATGATCAAATAAGTAGCATTACAAGCTTCCTCTGCGCCAAAAGCTTGCATGATCGTCTGGAACCAATATAAAAACTGCTGACGCAAAAGTTCAGGATCGTCCAATAAAACCGTCATTGCCGAATGCCGCAGGACTCGAAATGTATCCTGTTTCCATTTATTTTGCATATCTTCGCCGCGTGCAGCGAGCAAACTAGGCTGAGATTTTTGTAATTTGGTTAAAACTGCCTCGACAATTTCTTTCTCTGCGGCTTTGATCTGCCGATAAGCATTAACCCTCAC
>JBILGV010000203.1:0-4568 GCA_044350865.1 Pseudanabaena sp.
GTTGGGTGACGGATATTGATAATTTACTTTATGCCATTAAAGTCGATTTCTCCACCTTTGCAGATTTGGCAATTACTAGCCCTACTGATTATTACAAAGAAGGCGAAGGCTCTCTCTTGCAATTAGTGATTACCCCTGCGGATGATTATATTAAGCTCAGTAATGAAGCGATCGTTGAGAAGATGATTGCTCAAGTGCATCAGATTTTCCCTTCATCTAATAAGCTGAATGTAACTTGGTCAAGTGTGGTCAAACTGGCGCAGTCGCTCTATCGTGAAGCCCCAGGCAAAGATCCCTTCCGTCCAACTCAAGCTACACCTGTAAAGAATTTCTTCCTCGCAGGAAGCTACACGATGCAAGACTACATTGACAGCATGGAAGGCGCGACACTTTCGGGCAAGATGTGTGCCGCAGAAGTGATTAAGGGTATTCGTATTGCCCAATAGAACCAAAACAAAAAATGGCATAGCCATTTTTTGTTTTGGTTCTATTGGGGTCTTTTATGCCAATTCGTGAAGGTATTGCAACACTTTCGCGAATTGGTAAAACAAGATAGCAATTATCATTGCTAAAAAAATATCAGCAATTCTAATTATAAAAATCGGTTTTTTGAAAGTCCGCCGTCGGTGGGCTTTTAAAAAACCGATTTTGGTATTTTCAGCACCGAAGGCGCTGAAAATACCAAAATCAGTTTCATAATGAGAATTACTGATATTTTTTACTAGGTGTTAAAATCTGCAAATGATTATGTTATGATAGGAAAGCGTCAAAAATGCAACGGGATGTAGCGCAGCTTGGTAGCGCACCACTTTGGGGTAGTGGGGGTCTTGGGTTCAAATCCCAACATTCCGATTTATAAACTTATAAAAAATATTGAAAGCGGTGCGATGCGCCGCTTTCAATATTTTTTATGCAAAGGGCTGTATGCTGGTAATTATCCTAAAAAATTCTGTATTTCTTTTGTATTTCTATCGATAAGGATTTGAAGATGTCTGAAGGTTTGCCTAAATATGAAGCGATCGCTACAGGTACTAAGGAAGATCGAGTTGAGGCTTTGCGAGAATTTTTGGGCTATCCTTTGCAGGAGTTGGATCGGACGGGTTCGGGTTTTCGGTATGTGAGGGCGGGGCAGGATATTGCACAGGCTAGGAATACTTGCCCGATCGCTGTGGGGTTTTATGAGGAGCTAGATCGGCTTAGTGATGCTGAGATTAAGGCGTTTTTGACGGAGCCAGCACAGCAGCAAAGGATCTATGGGCATTATCTGGAGCAGGATCTGGAAAATATGCCTGTGATGTATTTGCTGTTGCCTGTGGCGGCGCGATCGGGACGGGTGGCGATGGTGTTGCCGATGGAGGGTGGTTTACGTCAGAGGCAGATTGAAACTTTTGCTTGGAATAGTGAGGATCTGCGATCGCGTTTGGTGCGACTCAATCAAGAAAACTTGGTGCTAACGAATCGGTTTAAGTTTGCTAATGCTGACAGTGACTTTTTCTCGATTCCGTCTGTCGAGTGGGCTTTTTATAGGACGGCTCAGACTGCGAAGGAGTTGGCGCAGTTGTTGGCGGAGGTGACGCGACGGATTGAGCAGGTTTTGCCCTTGGTATATGGGGCTGAGGGGGATGATGGCTATTTGCACAGGTTGCTATTGAGCTTTCAGCGTGAGTTGTTGCCTAGTCTGAAGTTGGCGGCGGAGAGTGAGAAGGATTATAGTTTTGCGGATATTTATGCTCAGACGATCGCCTATGGATTATTTACGGCGCGAGTGTTTAGCCATGTGCGCGACCCGTTGTTTGATTTTAATCGGCGCGATGCTTGGCAACAGTTGCCTGAGACTAATCCATTTTTGCGACAGTTATTTAAGGATGTGTCGGAGCAGAAGCCGAATGAGTTGGGGGATGATTTAATCGGTTGTATTGCGGAAGTGTTTGGGATTTTGCGGGCGGCGAAAATGGATGCGATTCTCTCGGATTTTCGGGAGAAGATGAATCGTGAGGATATTGTGATTCGCTTTTATGAGGACTTTTTAGCGGCGTATAAGCCGAAGATGCGCGAACGGCGCGGGGTTTACTATACGCCTGAGCCTGTGGTTTCTTATATGGTGCGATCGGTTGATATTTTAATCAAGGAGAAGTTTGATAAGCCGCTTGGTTTAGCCGATCCAGAGGTGATGATTCTCGATCCTGCTTGTGGGACGGGGACTTTTTTGTTATGGATTTTTAAATTGATTTACGATCGCTTTGAGAATGATGGTGAGGCGCGATCGCTAATTAAACAGAAGCTTGGGGATATTTCATGGTCGGACTATGTGCGCGATCATCTGTTGCCGCGTGTGTTTGGGTTTGAGTTGTTGATGGCTCCCTATGCGATTTGTCATTTGAAGTTGGGTTTGTTTTTGGAGGAGTCGGGTTATCGGTTTGACTCTGGTAAACGGCTGGGGGTTTATTTGACAAATTCTTTGGATGAAGCACAGAAAAAATCAGAGTCTTTATTTGAAGAATTTATTTCGGAAGAATCTGATCAAGCATTCGTCATTAAGCGAAATCTAAAGATCATGGTTGTAGTTGGAAATCCTCCCTACTCTGGAAATTCTGAAAACAATAGTTTGTGGATTAATAAACTTCTCCGAGGTCAAGATATAGAAACAGGTGAGTCTACACATAGTTACTTTCATGTAAATGGTCAACCACTAGGAGAAAAACAACCTAAATGGCTGAATGATGATTATGTAAAGTTTTTACGCTTTGCTCAATGGAGAATTGAAAAAACAGGACACGGAATTCTAGGTTTTATTACAAATCACGGTTACTTAGATAATGTGACTTTTAGGGGTATGCGTCAAAGTCTTTTAAATAGTTTTGATGAAGTTTATTTTTTAGATACTCATGGCAATAGTAAAAAGAAGGAAGCCAATCCATCTTCATCTATTGATGAAAATGTTTTTGATATTCAGCAAGGAACTGCAATCAGCTTTTTTGTACGCCATCCTAATCCTAAAATTCCCTGTACAAATATTTTTCATGAGGATTTATGGGGTGTTAGAGAGGTTGTTGATAATTCTTCTCAGAAACAAGAATCAGGAAAATATGGATGGCTAACTCATAATGATTTTTCTACTACAAATTGGAATTTACTTCATCCTTCGTCACCACTTTTTCTCTTTGTTCCTAAAAACACTGAAACTTACCCTGAATACCAGAACGGATGGAAGATAACAGATATTTTTAGTGTTAACTCCATTGGTTTTCAGTCTCATCGTGATTCATTTGTTATAGATTTTGAGAAAGAAAAGATTATTGAGAGAATGTCACGATTTAGGAATCTAAAACTAGATAACAGTGATCTAATTGCAGAATATCAACTGAAAGAAACCTTAACATGGTTAGCATTAGATGCTCGTAAGGATCTTGCAAATGATGATGATTGGCTATTGTTCATGCAGAGATGTCTTTATCGTCCATTTGATCCAAGGTATATTTATTATCATGACGCTGTAGTTGAAAGAAGACTTTTTGCTGTGTTAGGTCATTTGTTAGAACCGAATTTAGCTATTTGTACAATGCGTCAAACAAAAGCAGCTAATTGGCAGCACTGTTTAGTTACAGATGCTCCTGTCCCAGCAGTTTACGCTGAAATTAAAGATGCTGTATCAGTTTTTCCTCTATATCTTTTTCCACTTACACCTACGGAGAAACACTCAGGTTCATCTCGTTCTTCTAATCTCTCACAAGATTTTCTAGCTCTTGTTTCCAAGTGTCTTGGTCATACGCCTTCACCTGAAAGCGTTTTCTACTATATATATTCAATTTTGCAATCTCCCTCTTACCGTAGTCGCTATTCTGAATTTCTGAAAATAGATTTTCCTCGTGTACCACTTACTAGTGATCCAGAGCTTTTCCAACAACTTGCTATTTATGGCGAAGAATTGGTTGCATTGCATCTCATGAAATCACCCAAACTAGACCATCACCTCACCCAAATAATCGACAAAGGCGGCGAATTTATCGTTGATGCAGGACATCCCAAATATACCGATGGCGAAGTCATCATCAACAAAAAAGGCGACAGATTTACAGGAGTACCCAAAAGCGTTTGGGAATTCTATGTCGGTGGCTATCAAGTTTGTCACAAATGGCTCAAAGACCGCAAAGGTCGGAAACTCAGCCCCGAAGACCTCAACCACTATCAAAAAATCATCGTCGCACTCTCTGAAACCATGCAGATTATGAAAGCGATCGATGCTGCCATTCCCAGCTTTCCCATTGAGTAAACTATTCACAAAACTAAAAGGTAGCAGTTATGAAACAGTTAACTAGAATCACATTTAACCCCGAAGTAATGGGAGGTAAACCCTGTATACGCGGTATGCGAGTTACAGTTGGTACTGTCGTGGGCTTAATGGCATCAGGACGCACGATTCCTGAAATCTTAAAAGCCTATCCATACCTTGAAGAAGCCGATATCTACGAAGCCCTATCCTATGCAGCATGGCGAGTTGAAGAAATCGAAGTATCCCTTGCCGTAGCATGAAAATCATCATTGACATGAACTTATCGCCTGACTGGTGT
>JBILGV010000034.1:0-40178 GCA_044350865.1 Pseudanabaena sp.
GGCAATCCGCCTTATTCCTATGAGTCGATGAATACTGATCCTTGGATTGTGAATTTGGTTAAGGATTATTATCATGTGGATGGAAAGCCATTGGGAGAGAGAAATCCTAAAGGTTTGTTAGATGATTATGTTAAGTTTATTCGCTTTGCTCAGTATCGGGTAGCGGAAACTGGTTATGGGGTTGTGGCTTTAATTACAAATCATGGTTATTTGGATAATCCAACTTTTCGGGGAATGCGTCAAAATTTGATGCAGACTTTTGATGAGATTTATGTTTTAGATTTGCATGGTAATTGCAAGAAAAAGGAAGTTTGTCCCGATGGTTCACCTGATCAAAATGTGTTTGATATTCAGCAAGGGGTAGCGATCGCCTTTTTTATCAAGTATCAAGATAGTCAGCAAGATTTAGCTAAGGTTTATCATGCTGATTTGTGGGGTGCTAGGGAGGTTAAAGAGAATAAGGAATTAGTTGGAGGTAAATATCATTGGTTAGATGAAAATGACATTAGTACAACTGAATGGAAAGTTATAAATCCTAATGCAAGTTTTTATCTGTTTAAAGATAGAAATGTAGATTTGTTGCCAGAGTATGAAAAAGGCTGGAAAGTCGCTGATATTATGTCCGTTAATTCAACAGGTGTAAAAACTCACCGTGATCATTTTGTAACGAATTTTGATAATGATTCTCTTCGTAAGAAAATAGAGAGTTTTAGAGATTTAAATATTCCCGACAATGAAATTTGTGACAAAAATGATATCAAATCAACAAGAGATTGGGATATCAATAAAAGTAGAAAATCTTTGTCTAATAACGTTCAATGGCAGGATTATTTTATTAAATGTTTATATCGTCCATTTGATATAAGAGATTATTATCATCATGAAGATGTAGTAGAGCTTCCAAGAAAGGAAGTAACCCAACATTTTGTGCAAAACAAGAATTTAGGATTGTGTATGTCTAGGGGGGTAGAAATCAATAGAGATTGGGAACATATTATCTGTACCGATCAAGTTATTCAGCACCATACAGTATCTCTAAAAGAGACAAACTACATTTTCCCCCTCTATCTCTACCCAACCAACACCCCAACCCTATTTGAAACCGAACCAACCAACTCCCCACATGGTCGCCGCCCCAACCTAGCACCAGAATTTATTAACGAACTTTCCCAAAAACTCGGCTTAGAATTTTTCCCAGATGGCAAAGGCGATCAAATCAAAACCTTTGCACCAGAAGACATCTTTAACTACATTTATGCCACCTTCCACTCCCCCACCTATCGCCAACGCTACGCCGAATTTCTCAAAATCGACTTTCCGCGAGTACCCCTCACCAGCAACAAACAACTATTTTGGGAACTAGCCACCAAAGGCGATCGACTCGTACAACTCCACCTGATGAAAGAAACAGGAACCGAAATTAGCAACTATCCCATCGACGGCTCTAACCTTGTCGAGCAAGTCAAATACAACGAAACCCAACAACAAATCTGGATTAACGACCAGCAATATTTCGCCAACATCCCCAACCACATTTGGAACTTCCACATCGGCGGTTATCAAGTTTGTCAGAAATGGCTCAAAGACCGCAAAGGACGCGAACTCAGTTTTGACGATCTCGTTCATTATCAAAACATTATTTCCATCTTGAGCGAAACCATCGAGATCATGAGCGATATTGATCAAATCATTACCAAACATGGAGGTTTTCCATTCTCATGAACATTACTCTAACCAACATTAAGCCAATACTTAACGAAATCAAACAGGAGTTGCAGAAAATGTATGGCGATCACCTTGTTAAGTTAATCCTATTTGGCGATCGCGATCAAAATTTGCAATAATACAAGTACCGCCTATGCAGACAAGGACGTTAAATCATCGTGGAAGAACTTATAGCATTACGCGAACTGTTGCAAAAAGGTAACGTATCCAGCGCCCTCCTGATGATCGACGAAATGGAAGAAATGAGCAAAAAAGATATTCTTAACAAAATTCGTAGTTATGGCATCATTTTACTTTTGCATCTGATCAAACAAAAAGCTGAAAATCGTACAACCCGTTCTTGGGATGTGTCAATTCGTAATTCAGTCTTAGAAATTCAAGATTTGAATGCAAGACCATCCTCCAAGGGAACTTATTTAAACGCACAAGAACTTCGTGAATCTTTAGAAAGTGGTTTTCGTCAAGCAATTAACCAAGCATCTCTAGAAGTTAATGAGGGAATATATGATGCAAAAGAACTTCAGAAAATGGTAGACAAACAAGAAATATGCGATCGCGCTATGACCCTAATTTCATTATTCTCAGATAATTAATCAAAAGTTCTCAGTAGGTAGAGAGTAGCCAGATTTAGGCTAAAGTTAAGCCAGATATTTAGGAATATTAGGGCTATGTCACAGGGTAAAGAAACTACCGTTTTAGTACTGTCATTGTTAGTCACCGCAGGGCTAGCTGGTGGCGGTTATTGGTTCTTTTCGCAACAGAGTAAATCAACCCCACCACCCTCAACCGCTAGCACAGACGCACCATCAACAGCTAATTCTAATAATCCGCCAGCCAATTTGAATTTCGATACGTCAGCCCCGAATCCCACTGTGTTGGAGATGGATGGCAGTACGGCGATGGTAGCTATAGTGAAAGAACTGCGTAATGCTTATAGCCAAGTCAATCCCAATATACCGACTACCTATGGTGTGCCAGATGGGAAACCAAGCGGTTCTACGCAGGGATTACAAAATCTGATCAATGGAACTGTAGCGATCGCCGCAACTTCACAACCATTAAAAGCCGAAGAAGCCAAAGCAGGAGTGCAATTAATCCCGATCGCCAAAGATGCGATCGGTGTAGTCGTTGGCATTAATAATCCCTTTAAAGGTGGGTTAACTAAGGATCAAGTTCGCGATATCTACCAAGGCAAGATCACTAACTGGTCACAAGTGGGCGGTGCAAATCTACCGATCAAAGTGATTAATCGCGCTATCACTAGCGGCACAAGAGGCGCTTTTCAGGACATCGTGTTGCTTGGTCAAGACTTTGCCCCTGATGGCGCTAACTTCATCACATGGAAACAAGATGAAACCACCGCAATTTTGCGTGATTTGGGCGATAACGGGATCGGTTATGCGACCGTCACTCAATTAGAAAAGCAAGAAATTGTGAGGATTATCGCGATCGATGGCGTTAGCCCCACTGATGTCGCGGCGGTCAAGGCTAATAAATATCCCATCAGCCGTAGTTTATTCTTAGGTGTTAAAAAGGTTAATAGTCCTGTGACTAAGCAATTTATTGAGTTTGCACTTTCACCTCAGGGACAGCAAATCGTCCAGAAATTAGGATTTGTCCCCGTTCAATAAATCCCAGAGGAGAGTTTAACAGTGCCGCAAAGCGCTGTATCACAAAATTTATTCATCTAAAATCAATGGCAATTATCATCGCAGGGGAACGTAGTGGCGTGGGAAAAACTACGGTAACTTTGGCTTTATTGGCAGCGCTGAAGGCGCGATCTCGTAATGATCATTCTGGTGATCATGCTTCAGTACAGTCTTTTAAAGTCGGTCCCGACTACATCGATCCGATGTTCCATTCCTACATCACAGGGCGACCCTGTCGCAATCTCGATCCCGTTCTCACCTCTGAAGACTATGTGCGATCGTGCTTTACCAAACATAGTCAAGTCGAATATGCCCTCATTGAAGGAGTAATGGGGCTATTTGATGGCGCAACAGGCAAAGATGACACCGCCAGCACGGCTCATGTAGCAAGATTACTGAATGTACCTGTGGTTTTGATCCTCAACTGTGCCAGTACTTCCCGATCCGTAGCGGCGATCGCGCATGGATACCGCACCTTTGATCCGCGTATTCACATTGCAGGTGTAGTCCTGAATCGGGTGGGAAGCGATCGCCATTTGGAATTATTAACTCAAGCTCTTGAGCCTCTCAACCTACCAATTTTAGGCGTTCTCCGCCGTCAAGATAATATCTCCATTCCCGATCGCCATCTAGGCTTAATTCCCACTGCGGAAATGTCGGATCTCGATGGAATTATTGATCGCTTGGCGCATTTGGGAGAAACTTGCTTTGATTGGGAGAAGTTATTGCCATTGATGAAAAATGTAGATCCCCCTCAATCCCCCTTAAAAAGGGGGAAGAAGATAATCAATGAATTAATTCTCTCTATTTCACAAAGGAGGCTGGAATTAGTTCTCCCCCCTTTACAAGGAGGGCTGGGGGGGATCGATCACCTGAAACGCAGACAAGAACTCCAGTTCTCCCCCCTTAGTAAGGGGGGCTGGGGGGGATCACCCAAACTTCGCATTGCGATCGCTCAAGATCGCGCCTTCAGTTTTTACTATGCTGACAACCTCGATTTATTTGCCGAACTCGGTGCAGAATTAATTCCTTGGAGTCCAATTAGCGATCGCGCCTTACCTGAAAATGTGCATGGTTTATATTTTGGTGGTGGGTTTCCTGAAGTATTTGCCGCTGAACTAGCTGAGAATAAAACCGCGAGAGAATCAGTTCACAATGCAATTAAATCGGGTATGCCGACCTATGCTGAATGTGGCGGGTTGATGTATCTCTGCGATCGCATTGTCGATTTTCAAGAGCAGTCTTTTCCGATGGTAAATATTTTCCCGACCGCCGCCAAAATGGGAAAGCGGTTGACATTGGGATATCGTCAGGCGATCGCTTTGCAAGATAGTCCATTGGTAAATAAAGGCGATCGGGTTTGGGGGCATGAGTTTCATCGCTCATCTTTAACGGAATCAAGCGATCGCCCTTTGTATGATTTGCAAGGTTATGATTCACATTTGCAATATCCGCCTGAAGGTTGGCAAAAATATCAAGTTCATGCTGCTTATACCCATTTGCATTTTGGCGCACAGCGACATTTATTAGAGAATTTTTTAGCTAAAGCAAGATTTCGCACTTTGCGCTGACAAAAACTACTTGCACAAATTATACATTTATTGTATACTTCAAGCACGGGGGGTACATCTAAATGATAAATACATCAAAACTTCATAAGACACCGTATCAGCATCAAGGGAGATGGCTAGTCTTAATCGATTTTAACGGTTACGATCTAGAGTGCTTCGAAGCATTGTTAAACTGCTTGCCTGATCTAAAAGCGGTTATCCTACATAATGCTCCTGAACTAATCTGTCAATTAATAAAGAATAAACCTCACATAATTGATGGAGGCGACTTTAATAATTTAACTGATTTAGATCAGGAGTCTTGGGCGGGAGTAATTTTAGGAACAAAAATCGATCTATCTGATTTAGACACCTTAAGTTTGACAAAACTGCGACTAAAAAGTACTCCAGTTTATCATATGTGCGATATGTGGGAGTCCCTATGGTCAAAGTTACCGCCTTACTTACTTGATGGTCATTGGTTTGTTGCTAATAGTAGGTTTCAAGATGTTAATAGTTTAAGAATCAAACGATTGATGGATGGTTTGATTTCCATACTTCTATTAATATTTCTATTTCCATTGTTGTTATTAGTGGCGGCAGCAATCAAGTTGGATAGTCCTGGTAAAATTTTTTACAGTCAATTGAGGACTGGAAAAAATGGCAAACCTTTCAAGGTTTATAAATTTCGTTCCATGCATGAAAATGCTGAAAAGGGCGGCGTACAATGGGCTTCTCTAAGAGATAACCGCATCACTAGGAGCGGTTATTGGTTAAGAATTCTCCGCATTGATGAACTGCCACAGCTTTGGAATGTATTAAAGGGAGAAATGAGCTTAATTGGTCCAAGACCAGAGAGACCAGAATTTGACGCAAAGCTTAAGGAGGTTATTCCATACTATGAATTGCGTTACTTGATCAAGCCTGGCATATCTGGTTGGGCGCAGGTGCTTTATCGTTACGGTGCTTCCGTCGAAGATTCCTATGAAAAGCTAGCCTATGACCTCTACTATATTAAAAACTATTCTCTATGGCTAGATCTAGTGATATTTTTCAAAACGATCGCGGTAGTGCTGGGTGGTAACGGCAGATGAGTCGGAAGATCTTAGTGACGGGGGGGGCTGGTTATATCGGTTCGCATATTGTGCGTCAGTTGGGAGAATATGGTTATGATGTTTTTGTCTATGATAACTGTTCTACGGGTGTACCCCAAGCTGTGCTTTGCGGCGAGCTAATTGTTGGAGATTTATCTGATATAAATCGTCTCTACCAAGTTTTTGGTAAATATCGATTTGATGCGGTTATCCATCTTGCCGCCCGTTTGATCGTCCCCGAAGCTGTTGCATATCCCCTTGATTACTACTCCAATAACACTTGCAATACCATTAATTTATTACATTGTTGTAATGTCATGGGGATTGATAAATTGATATTTTCTAGTACTGCCGCAGTTTATGGTGAGTCTTCTCATCAAAATCCTGTTACTGAAGATGCTCCTACATTACCCATTAATCCCTATGGGCGCTCTAAGCTAATGAGTGAATTAATTATTCAAGACTATGCCAAGGTTTCCAAACTACGTTATGTCATATTGCGATATTTTAATGTAGGAGGGGCAGATCCGCTTGGTAGGATTGGGCAAAATTCTCGCGCCACTCATCTAATTGCCAATGCTTGTAATGCAGCAATCAACAGGCAATCAGAATTAAAAATTTTTGGGACTGATTTCCCTACGCCCGATGGTACAGGGATTCGTGACTATATCCATGTTGAGGATCTTGCGGCTGCTCATATTAATAGTTTGCGTTATTTAGAGGATGGCGGAAATAGTGATATTTTTAATTGTGGTTACGGAGAGGGGTTTAGTGTGCGACAGGTAATCGAGAGAGTTAAAGCTATTTCTGGTGTAGATTTCCCTGTGGTTAGTGGAGAGCGTCGTGCTGGTGATCCTGCCTGTGTAACAGCGTCTATTGAAAAGATAGAAAAAGTATTGAGTTGGCAGCCTAAATATAATAATTTGGATTCTATTATCTCAAGCGCTATGGATTGGGAAAAGCGTAAATTAAAATGATGGAATTTTTTCTCAGTTCACATCTAGATCTCCTCAGAGAACTTAGTATCGCTTAAAGGATCATAAGTTGAGTGAAAAATAACTTTTTAAAAAATGGATTCTATAATGTCTTCGCTGGTATCATCCGCATTGGATTAGCGATACTTACGATTCCACTACTAATACGTTTGATCGGCGTTGAAGAATATGGATTGTGGACATTGGCTTCAACCATAATCCTCGTAGTTGCCTTAGCTGAAGCAGGACTTTCTACCGCAACTACCGTATTTGTTTCTCAAGATTTAAATAAAGAAGATTTTGACAGTTTGTCCCAAACCTTAACTGTAACAATTGGCGGTATTTTAATCCTCGCAACTTTTGTATGTATCTCTCTTTATTTTAGTGCTGATATTATTGTTTCTCTATTTTCTAAATTAGAGAAATCTCAACATCTAGCAGTTGTACATGCATTACAACTTGGATGCTTAGTAGTCTGGTCTAGGTTATTACAACTTACTTTAATCGGAGTAGAGCAAGCTTATCAACAATATCGCCTACTCAATATTTTAAACACTATACAAAATTTTTCTTTGAGTTTAGGTCTAGTTGGAATAGCTTGGCTAGGAGGTCGAACAGTTGAACTTATACAATGGCAGGCTCTAATAAGTATATTAATATTAATAGGACATATTTGGATAGTAAGATCCCTACTACAGCATCTTCACCTTAGACCAATTTGGAATAAAGAAAAAGTTTTAGCGATCGCTGATTATAGTTTTACAATTTGGCTATTGACATTAGGAACAGCTATATTTAGTAGAGGCGATCGCTTGATTGTTGGTTACTATTTAGGTTCTGAAAGTCTTGGTATATATGGAGGAGTTACTGAAATAGCATCAGCGATTAATTCGTTTTCAGCATTACCAGTTCAGCCACTTGTGCCAATTTTAAGCGGTTATTCTAAAAATCATAATATTAGCCATTCAGAGCTAACTCAAAAAATCAAACAAGCTATAGAATTAAATGCATTTTTCGCTCTAGGTTCAGCAGCTTTTTTGTTTGTATTATCACCATTCATTATGCGCTTAATGATTGTTGAAGTGGCTAATGAAAACACATTAATAGCACTACAAATAGCGATAGTAATTTATGGTCTTTTTTCACTTAATGCTGTAGGATTTTTTATTCTCATTAGTAATGATCCAAAAACAGTAATGAGAATTCAATTAATAAGTGGCATCTTGGCTTTAACACTAATTTTTATTGGAGCAAGTAAATTTGGTCTGTTAGGTGCTATTGCTGGTAACATTGGCTTTCTTTTAACTTGGCTAATGATTTTCTGTGGATTGAAAAATCTAAAAATATCTAATTTATTATGGCTAAAATCTTCTTTCTTTCTGTTAGTTTGGTTTACTACTTGTATATTAGGAAAATTATTAATTTCTCAATTTGAATTTTTAATCATTTTTTCTATAGTTCAAGCAACATTTGCTATAATTTATTTAATTAATATTTTTAGGAAAGAATTAAATATAATATTTTACAAGACCATATCTAAGAAAGATTGAAAATAATTAAAAGCAAACAACATGAAACTTCTAAAATCCCTTACTAAAAGATACCTATTTGGTGTTTTAGCAACTATCCAGCTTTATCCTGTATTTAAGATTTTACATCGAATTTCACTGTGGGGAATAAATGTTGGTTTGGGTGGCTTAGAAGATACTGGAGAAAGTCATATGTTGCAGATGCTTTCTAAAAATACTTCTAAAAATACCAGCGAAAACTTTCTTCCTTTAATATTTTTTGATGTTGGCAGCAATCAGGGTCAGTTTGCAAAACTTGTAATTCAATCTCTAGGTAAAAAAGTTGATTTATTCTGTTTTGAACCATCAAAAAAAACATTTCATAATTTAAAGCAAAATTTAGATGGTTTCCAAAATGCCAACCTATACAACTTTGGATTAGGAGATTGTGATCAATTCCTTAATCTATATGCAGATAAAGAAATGTCTAGAGTTGCATCGTTATATGATCGCAAACATTTCGATAAATCTACAACTAAATTGGTGGAAACTGTCGGAATTAAATCTCTAGATAAATTCTGTTCTGAAAATACAATTTCGCATATCCACTATCTAAAGTTAGATGTTGAAGGTCATGAACTAAGTGTTTTAAGGGGCGCAGTTGAAATGCTCCGAGCAGAAGCAATTGATTATATTCAATTTGAATTTGGAGGATGCAATATAGATTCAAGAACTTATCTTCGGGACTTTTTCGAGATTTTAAGCCCTAATTACGACATATTTAGACTGTTGAGAAATGGTCTTGCTCCCATCAAGACATATCACGAAACATTAGAAATATTCACTACAACTAATTTTGTCGCTAAACTCAAAATCTTGTAAGTTTTTAATAACACCCGAAATAGCTTAAAATGAAAAAAACACTAAAATCAACTCAAAAATCTAGCGCAGTCTATTTTTTCAAGACTATTTATCATGTTATTTCTGAATTAGGATTTAATCCCCTTAATACGATCGCGTTTATCAGAAGTATTCCTGTTTATACTTATCAGTTTATAAACTTTTGGATCAAAACAAAAAAACTTAAGCAAGTTCCTCCCGTTGGAACTCCATTCCCATGCATGATAGATCGATATGACAGTGCTGGCTTTTTACCTAAGCATTATTTTCATCAAGATCTATGGGCAGCTCCTAAAGTCTATCAAAATAATCCAGAGCATCACATAGATGTGGGTTCAAGAATTGATGGTTTTGTTGCTCATGTACTAACTTTTCGTGATATTGAAATCCTTGATGTTAGACCCATGACTTCCAATATTCTTGGCATGACTTTCCGTCAAGCAGATTTAATACAATCAGAAGATTTGCCAGCTAGCATTTGTGACTCTCTTTCCTGTCTACATGCTTTAGAACACTTTGGATTAGGTCGGTATGGAGATCCTATTGATCCAGAGGGATATATTAAAGGTTTACGTTCTTTAACTAAGTTGTTAAAGCCAAATGGGACATTACTACTGTCAGTTCCAATTGGTATAGAGAGAGTAGAATTTAATGCTCATCGTATTTTTTCTGTTGAAACTATCCTTTCACTAACCGAATCAGATTATGAGCTAATTTCTTTTGCTTATATTGATGATAATGATGATTTTCACAATAATACTAAGACAGTTGAAGTTTCAGATATGACATATGGCTGTGGACTTTTTGAATTTAAAAAATATCAAGATCGGCAATATAGCTAAAATATAGTTTCAAATAGCATTTATTTATTAAGTATGAAAACACTAGAAAATACAAGCATAAAGTATCAAATCAAATCAAAGATTTTATTTGACTTGATTTGGTATATGGTCTTATTGTTTCTTTTGGTATTAGTAGTAACCATTCAATATTTAGCAAAGAATAATATAATTTCAATATCAAACTTCTATATTCCTGATAGCTACACCTATGAACTAAGATTGTTAGGAATTAAAGATATTGAAAATGAGGGATTAGCAGCGCAAGCATACAACATATTCAATAAGTTTCTATACGCTCTAGGTTCACATAGTTTTTTTATTTTCAATACGTCATTACTGTTTTTATCACTAAGTTTATGTCGAGATGTATTTCAAAATATATCATCCAAAGCAATTAACTATGCCAGACTATCCATAGTCGCAAATCCATACTTATTGATAGGTGCAATTGGACCAAATAAAGAGACTATACTCCTTTTTTTATGCCTCCTATTTTGGAAAGTTTTTTTTACATCAAAGGGTAAAGTTAGAATTATCTTACTAACTGTTATAGGCGCAATACCTATTTTTATCCGTCCAATAGTTTCCTTTCCTTTATATGTCAGTATAGGTGTCTATTTACTAATAAAAAATAATTATAATAAGCCAAGAAAACTAATATTAATTTTTTTGGGTATTTACTTTCTACTCAATTCAATCCCATTTACTAACTCACTTATCTCTGCTATATCTCAAGACGAACTCCCTTCATTTGCAACTTCGAGAATCTATGATATTTCTTTGTTACTAAAGGGATATAGTCAAGATATCATTTTACAATATCCAGCATTCATTGCTAAATCAGTTATATTTCTTTTTGCCCCAATTGTAAGACCATTAAGCATTTTTGTATCTCCATTACCACTTCTTGATGTTGGATATTCGATCATTGCTTCATTACTTTTCCCGTTTAATTTATCTTTGGTTTTAATTTTTCTTTCTTCAAGTAAAACAAATAAAAGACTATTTTCTGTTTATGAGTCAATAATATTCTTTTATACACTATTATCTATAACAGTGATTATTATGAATCCTATTTTAACTTTTAGATATATTTTCCCATTTACTCCGTTTATATTTGCTTGCTTTGATTTGCAATCAATCAGAATTAAAAATTATGTTATATACTTATCAAGTATCACCATCTTATTGAGTATATGGGTTTCATCAGCATATAGCATCGGTGGAGAAGTAAGTAATAATGAACCAATTCCTGACTTCCTGCAATGGCTATAAATGTATGTTGGATAAAAGCTAATTAAACGATCTGGATATATTTTAATTTATATGACTATCCCTATTCTGGTGGTTTCCTGTGACAAGTATCAAGATGTTTGGCATCCTTTCTTTCACTGCTTTTTTAAAAATTGGTCAGACTGCCCCTACCCAGTTTATTTAGTTTCTAATACTCTCAAGTATCCAGACGATCGCGTATCACCTCTACTAATTAATCCTGACATGGACTATAGCTCTAATCTTATTAAAGCTTTGTCCTTAATTCCCGAAGATTGGGTAATCTTTTGGGTGGAAGATCGTCCTCCGGCTAGTCCTGTAGATACTGATAGATTAGTAAAGCTGATTCAATTAGCTCAAGCTAAAGATGCAGGATATTTAAAATTAATTCCATGTAATCCACCAGCGTTTGTTAATAAGGTGGAAGAGATAGGAGAAATCCCTAAAGGATCTCGTTATCGCATCTCTATGACGGTAGCCTTATGGAAAAAAGAAACCCTACTCAAAATTTTAAAAGCTGGGGAAACAGCATGGGACATTGAGAAAAAGGGTGGAATAGAGAGGGCTAATGCAATCAGCGATCGCTTCTTTGCGCTTCCCATTGAGACTTTTGCTAAGCCTCCGCTTTTAGATATACATTTAATTTCTAAAGGGAAAATAATGTGGCGGGGATTAAAAATGCTAAAAGAAGAGAGGCTATTAAATTACTTTGAAAATCGTCCTAAAGCATCCTTCTGGAAGAATGTCTATTTTGAGTCCTATGATTTAATTTGGAAATTTTACTTTCGTACCGTTTGGTTTTATAAAAAGCTAAGATTATCAAAATAATTTATATATTAAAAGAGTGACAGATGATGTCTATAAATACAGACTATCCTACATTAACGGTAGGAATACCCACCTATAATGAATCAGCCGATATAGAAAGGGTAGTGAGAGGATTTTTGGCAACAGCATATCCAAATCTAATCGAAATATTTATTGCTGACGGTGGTAGTACTGATAATACTGAGGATATAGTAAGAAAGTTGTCATTAGAAGATCCTAGAGTAAAACTTATTCATAATCCCTTAAAAATTCAATCTGCTGGACTTAATGCAATTGTAAAAGAATCTAAGGGAGACATTTTCCTGCGAGCCGATGCTCACTCAGATTATGCATCTAATTATGTAGAGAGATGTGTAGAAGCATTGATAGAATCAAAAGCTCTTAATGCTGGTGGGGCGCAGCGTTTTGTGGCGAAACAGACTTTTCAAGCCGCGATCGCCTTAGCTTCTAAGAGTATTTTAGGTAATGGCAGGGCGCATTATCGAGACCCAAATTATATAGGATTTGTTGATACAATTTACTTAGGATGTTTTTGGCGAAAAATATTACTAGGGGTATCACAAGAATATAAGCCTTATGGTGAGTTACCAACTAATGAAGATTTTGAGTTAAATACACGTCTCAATAAATTTATATTTGATGATTCACAAGTTACCAATCAAGATTCAGAACTTAATCAAAGATTACTTGAGATAGAGCCAAAAGCAATCTATCAAAGTAACAAAATCAAGGTTTGGTACTATCCTAGAAAAACTTGGAAATCTCTATTATTGCAGTATTTTAAATATGGTCGAGGTCGTTGCTTAACGGCTCACAAGCATCCATTGATGTTACAGATTAGGGGGATTATTCCTTTTACAGTAATTGCTCTAGCAATATTTATGTTAATTATTGATTTGCTATTTCCTAGCCTTGGTTTACCGATCAAAACTTTATTTTTATTAGGTATTTGCCTAGCTTTTCTAGATAGTTTGCGACTAAATTTACAATACAGTAAAACTTTCAGTACAGAAATTTGGCGCGGTGATGTAAATGCAAGACCACCATTCCTTAGCCTTTGGTTTTTCTGTGGAGTGGTCTTATTAACAATGCCGATCGCCCATTTTTCTGGTTACGCTTATCAACTAATCAGAAATAGAATTTATAGAATTGACGGCTGGTAATCAGGAATAATACTAAATAAACCAAATCTTATTCTACATTACAGACTTTTTGCCCTTACTCTCCTGATGTGATAACGTAATACAGAGTGCTGGAATGAAAGCGTTATCATTTAAGCCTCATGATAGCTGCTTTAAAACCTATCGGATAACATTAATTTATGACTATTCCCCAAGAACAAGATGCATCAATCGATCTATCTAAATTCTGGCATATTATCAGAAAACGCTGGGTTCCAACATCAATAGTGATAGCTTCTGTATTTGGATTGACAGCGATCGTCACTCTTCTCCAAAAACCAATCTACGAATCCCAAGGCAAACTAGTTTTCGCTAAAAAAGATGCAGTTTCGACTCTTTCATCACTCACCAATATAGCCGATAAGGTAGGAGAATTAGGGGGCTTAACAAACACTAGTAATCCCCTTGATACTGAATCTGAGATCATCCGCTCATACCCTATTGTTAGCAAAACTATTGCCTCTCTAGAACTGAAAAACTCCAACGGGGAAACACTACCTACTGACAGCTTTTTAAAAAATCTTAATTTGAAGTCTATCCGAGGAACTGATGTCTTGCAAGTTTCCTATAGAAGTACGAATCCCCAAGAAGCCAAGAATGTGGTAAACACAATCATCAAAAATTACCTAGAAAGTAATATTAATTCCAACCGTACTGAAGCAAAGGCTGCAAAAGATTTTTTATCGAGCCAATTACCCAAAGTTGAAGAGCAAGTTAAGCAAGCTGAAGCGAATTTACGAAACTTTAAAGAAAAAAACAAGGTGGTGGTTTTAGACACCGAAGCTAAATCTGGGCTAGAATCCCTGAGTAAACTATACGCCACAATTAACGAAATCCAAGGTCAGTTGGCAGCAGTAGAGACGCGCTCTCAATCTTTGCAAAACGAGATGAATCTCAATACTCAGGAAGCTGTAAATCTTACGGCTCTAAGCCAATCTACTTCTGTCCAACAAGCTTTGACCGAATACAATACTGTCCAAAGAGATATAGCAGTAGCAAGGACTATTTATTCTGACCAACATCCTAATATTGTGAGTTTAATGCTCAAAGAGGCAGCCCTAAAACAAGAATTAGAATCAAGGATTGCTCAAACTATGGGTAGCTCTAAGTCTCCGCCTCAGCAAGGTCGGCAAGTAGGACTACTGACGCAGTCTTTAACCCAAGAATTGGTCAAATCAGAAGTAGAAAAGTTGGCTTTAAGAAGTCAATTGGGCGAACTTCAAAAGGTATTCGCAGAAAATAGAGGTCGTTTAGATAGCTTACCCAGACTGGAACAAGAACAGATCCAGTTGCAGCGCCAGCTATCAGTAGCCCAAGGAACTTACGAACAACTGCTGAAACAGTTCCAGATAGTCCAGATGTTAGAGAGCCAGAACGTCGGTAATGCAAGACTGGTGGAAGAGGGCTTATTGCCATCAAACGCTATATTTCCTATCATTCCCCTAAATTTAGGTTTAGGAGGATTTTTAGCAATTCTTTTAGGCTTGGGAACCCTACTGTTATTGGAGGCGATGGATCGATCGCTCAAGAATATTGAAGAAGCGCAACTTTTACTGGATCTTCCTCTCCTAGGTACAGTTCCCTTAATAGCTGGAGGGGCAAATAAAAGTATTGGTGATGGCAATCGAAATTCGCCATTAACAGAACAATCGCAAGCTGTGACTAATTCATTTGAGATTATTCACACTAATCTAAACTTTACCCTTCCCGATAAAAATTTACAGGTGGTTTTGGTTACTAGTGCAACTTCGGGAGAAGGAAAATCTTTTACAGCCGCAAACTTGGCAACGGTTATGGCAGCAAGGGGAATGCGCGTGCTATTAATAGATGCGGATATGCGCCGTCCCCGCCAACACAAGATTTGGCAAGAGTTTAACGCAAAAGGGTTGAGCAATATTTTAATCAATGAAACAGATTTAGAAGATGTCATTATTCAACCTTTACCCAATTTAGATCTGGCGACTGCGGGAACTTCTCCACCGAATCCCACTACTTTGTTAGATTCTCAGTCTATGGCGGATTTAATTAAGAAGGCAAGAGATAATTATGATTTTGTGATCATCGATAGTTCGCCTTTGATGGCTGTTGCCGATCCTCTAATTATTAGCAAGTTAGTGGATGGGATATTGTTGGTGGTGCGTCTTGGTCAAGTTCATTCTCAAGAGGTTGTCATGGCGAAGTCATTACTCGATCAATCTAAAGTTCCTATTTTGGGAATGATGCTCAATGGCATTAGTGAACAAACTAGTTATGGTGGATATTACTACTATGGACGAGATTATTATTTAGCCGAAGGCTGAAGGAACGAACAATGAATTTATTGCAGGGTATTTGGGATGTGCGTGAACTTAAATATTTTCTTTGCCTAGATGGTGATTTCTGGAATATCTTCGATATTGCTAAATGAAATATCCGATGATAAATCCCCCCGATCGCAGCGATCGCGAAATTCACAATGCTTACAAGCAGCACTAATTTCTAGGTTTAATTTGGGATAATCCTCGGCTTGGGCAATTTCAAGCAAAATTTGCTGGAGTTTTTTTTCGGTGCGATCGTACTCAACTTGAGAATAAGCAATAATTACCGACTGTGCCGTATTTGCAAACCAATAGGTCATCGATAACTGTTCTGGCGCATAGTTGGTAGTTTTAGCTAAAACATATAAGTAGAGTCGCGTTTGCCAATTATCGCGCAACTTATCCGCCGTAATCGGCACTTGATGCGTTTTCCAATCGAGAATTTGTCCTTGGCGATCGCCCAAGATCAAAAAGTCATAAATCACCGTAATTAATGTCCTTGAGACAAAATCACCTTGACCGCGATCGCTATTACCGCTATTGTGCAGTGAAATTTCACTGGTAATTTCTAGTGCAATTTCTAGGGTGCGGCGATGTTCACAGAGGCGATCGCCATCTAACATCTCTGGAGGCTGATTTTCAAAGGCTGTTAACCATTTTTGTAAATCAGGATTACTACTCGCCAAGGCAAATGCATCCAGCCCTAACTCTTTTTGCTGCATTAATAGGTGAAAATTTGAACCCAATAGTAATTTCTCCTGATTACTATTAGTCTCAGGTAAACTCAGTTCCTCCAAATATTTATATTGATATTTACGCCGACAAGTCTCCCAAATATTGAGAGGCCCTTGCGAAATTGAGGTAATTGACGAAATAGCTGTCATTGCCAACTGTTATTGCGTACTGTCATTGCGAAACTGCGTTCTTGTAGTACCATATCGTCAAACGATCGCCATCACCCATGAGTGAACCAGCCATTACTAGCTCTAATTCTTCGATGCGCCAATTTTTGCGAATCGTCAACCTGCGTGCAGATGAAGCTGAACGCACCTTGTTGATGTTTTTATTTTATGGTGTGACATCGATCGGCGCAGTATGGTTGGAGTATTCTAGCTCTACTTTATTTCTAGAAGCCTATAGCGCCGAAAATCTAATTTGGGTATATATTGCCACTGCCTTTGTTATCACTGCTTTTGGGGTTTTTTACTCGTGGTTACAAAAGCTATTTCCTCTGCGCTGGGTAATGTTGGGCATCTCGCTACTATTGGCTTTACCACTGCCCTTTGCATGGTGGGGACTGATGCAAAGAGGGACATTGTTATTTATGACCTCCGTGTTTTGCATTCGCCTATGGGTGGAGGGTATTTACGTCCTTAGTAATATAAATAATGATATTGCCGCCAACCAATTATTTAATATTCGAGAAATTAAACGGGCTTTTCCACTAATTAGTACGGGGATCATTGTCGCGGAAATTATCGGCGGGTTTTCATATCCATTTTTAGTTGGGTGGTACGGCGCTGTAAATATGACCCTCGCCACCTGCCTGATGTTGTTTATCGGTTCCTGTGTCCTGTTTTATTTGAGCAGTCGCTATCGCCAAGCCTTTCCCAACTCAGTCTATAGCAACCCCGAAGAAAACAAAAACAGTTCAAATTCATTACAGGGGAACATTCGCAATTATGTTTGGCTGCTGTTTGGCTTTTTTATAGCAGCTCAAGTTTTGTTTTTTATGATTGAGTTTCAATACCAAACTCAACTCGAAACCCATCTGAAAACCGAAGAGGCGATCGGCAGCTTTTTAGGTGTCTTCGGCGGGATTATGGGAGTCTGCAAGCTCTTTTTGCAACTGTTTGGGTCTAGTCGGATTATTGAACGGATTGGCGTATTTTTTGCAGTTTTGATGCCCCCTATTGGCATTATCATCACAGGCACGATCGCAGGGTTTGCTCCCCTTGGACTACTAGTGGGATTTGTGGTGCTGAAGTTTTTTGACGAACTATTTCGCTTCACAATTGTCGCGGCGACAGCGCCAACGCTGTTCCAAGCTGTACCTGATAAATTTCGCAGCCAGATCCAATCCTTTGTGAGAGGCATCGCTGATCCTCTTGCTACTGGTGGTGCAGGGGTTTTGATTTGGATTGTGAGTGAAGTATTCAAAAAAAGCGGGATTGGTTCGGCGGTTTTTTCCCAATGGTTTGCGGGCGTAATCGTGGTGATTGCGATCATTTGGGTCATCATTATTTGGTTACTGCGGCGCGGATATTTAGAGCTGCTGATCCAAAGTGTTGAGCGCGGTCAACTGAGTCTGATGGCGGTGGATATTCGGGAATTACGGCGGGCGCTATCGGAGTCAATGGCAAGAGCCGAGACTCAACTAGAACAATCGGTATGCATTGACTTACTTACTAAAATTGCCCCACAGACTGTGAGTGAGTCCCTTGCGCCGATGTTATCGCAGATGATTCCCGATCTACAGGCTCGTAGTATTGAGGCAATGCTGGAAAGCCCCGACCCCAAATATCTCCCTTATATTCGGGAGGTCATGGAATCGCCTCATGCATCTCCACAAGTACAGGCTTTATGTTTGCGCTATGTACTACTTGCAGATGAAAAAAATCGTGATGTCGATGGGCTACGCAAATATTTGGGAGCCGAACAAAATCCGATTATTCGCGGTACGGCGGTGGCGCTAATGATGCGTTTAGGGGCTTCATCACAGGTTGCCGAAGCGACCAATACATTGCGACAGATGATTACGAGTCACTCACAACCTGAAAGGGTTCTAGGCTGTCGCGCCTTAGCTGAAGCCGCATTTATGCAGTCACTACGATTTTATGTGCCGAAATTATTAGAAGATCCCTCAATTGAGGTGCGCTGTGCCTTGCTGAAAGCGATCGCCGCCACCCGTACCAGCGAGTATTTTCCATCGATTATTCGTGGTTTGCATTACAAAGCTACCCGTCGAGCCGCCCATGATGCTTTAGTTGATCTTGGGGATGATGCGGTTACGCCATTGCTAGAGCTTGCCCATAGCGATCGCAGTCCCGACAATGTACGGATTAACGCATGGGATATTTTGGGGGAAATTGCTTCACCAACATCAATTTTGGTTCTTGCCAACAACTTGTCGAAATCTTGGGGCAAACATCGTCGGCAAATTCTACGAACTTTGATTCGGATTCCCCAAGACCAAGGCATTGAAGCGATCCTTGAGATGATGGGACGCAGTGGAGTCGAAAAAATGGTAATCCAAGAATTGGGGGTGATGACTGAAGCTTGGGCGGGGATTGAAGATTTAGGACTGGAAGAAGTTACCGATGGTAACTGGGGTGTTGAGGCGGGTTTATTAAGGCAATCTCTGGAAACTGAGGCGATCGATAGTCTTGAGCGTATTTTCCTATTGATGAAGCTGCTTTATTCATCATCAGCAATTCAGGCTGCATCCTTTAATATTTTGTCTGGATCTAAAGGAAGTCTGGCGCGAGGTCTGGAAATTTTGGATAATACCGTTGATTTGAGTATCAAACAAATCCTATTATTAGTGGTCGATAAGCGTCCGATCGCTGATAAATTGACCGTACTTGCAACTATTCATCCTTATCGTCCTTTGCCACCACTGAAGCGATTGCATCAGATCATTGAGTTGCGCCATTGCCTATCCGACTGGACTTTGGCTTGCTGTTTGCATGTTGCCAAGGGACATCGCTGGAGCTTACCTGCGGGTGTGATGCTCAAATGTCTAGAGCATTCAACTGGATTTGTTAGAGAAGCCGTAATTGCCTACTTACAAGTTGCTTCTCCCCGATCGCTAATCAAGGTTTTACCGCGTTTACTTAAGGATCGTGATTCTTTAGTCTTGGCTCAGGCGCGAGCGATTTCCTACTATTTTCAAAATCACCAAAATCATCGGGGGGAAATCTAAATCATGTTGACTAGTATTGATCGATTATTATTAGTACGCGGGGTTCCGATTTTCAAGGAGTTGCGTGATGACTTCCTCGTGCGCCTCGCCTCGATTATGAATGAGGTATCCTATCCTCCTGACAAAATGATTTTTGCTCAAGGTCAAGAAGGGCGATCGCTATACATTGTCGTAGCTGGCAAGGTGCGGGTGCATTTAGGTGATAAAGATTTAGCAGTTTTAGATAAGGGCAGTTGTTTTGGGGAAATGTCACTATTCGATGCCGAACCGCGATCGGCTTCGGTAACAGCCATATCTGGTTGCGATTGTTTGGTTTTGACTCAGCAACAGCTATACGATGCGATCGATGAGACTCCTGATATTGCTGTAAATATCATCCGCTTATTATCGCGGCGGATTCGTAGTCAAAACTTACAGCTAAATGAGCTACAAGCTTCTAAACAAAATTAATCAGAACAAAATTAATCAGAAAATCTCTATGCAAGTGGATAAAACGACTGAAAAAGATTCCAATAGTGAGTCTCAGCCTTCGCCCATACTTTGCCCTCACTGTTTGCGTACTGCGACTAATGGCATCAAATGTCAAGGAATTTGTGTCGCTGACAGCAATTATTGACGTTATGACCATTGATTGAATTTTCATATCAAAACCCTAGCTATGATTATGTTTGTCGATATGATTAACAAAAATTATAGAAGAACTTAAAAGGCAAACCAAAACTCATGGTTTTATTGGATATCTCAAACTCTGTAAGCCCTATATAAGCTCGATTTTAGGATATTCCCACGACTCAAAAGCGATCAATAACGATTACCTATGACTAATGGTAGAAATAAAAAGCCAGTGAGTTGTGGTGAGGTCAAGAGCGATATGATCCGTTTAATCCGCTTTTGTGGGTGACGAAGATAAACGCAGCTTGACTTAGCGCCTTAAACTCGGTGCAATTTCAAAACTACTTTTATCAATTGCTCTGTAATCTTTAAGAGGTTTATTACATTCATGGCTACTATCTACAAAGTAAGACTGATTAGTGAAGCCGAAGGACTTGATACGACTATCGACGTACCTGCGGATGAATACATTCTTGATATTGCCGAAGATCAAGGAATCGATCTTCCCTACTCTTGCCGCGCTGGTGCTTGCTCTTCTTGTGCTGGCAAAATCACGAGCGGTACAGTTGATCAAGGCGATCAATCCTTTCTTGACGATGATCAAATCGAAGCTGGATATGCTCTTCTATGCGTAACCTACCCCACATCTGACTGTACAATTGAAACCCACAAAGAAGGAGATCTCTACTAGTCGCTTCTCTTAACAAATATTCAAAAAGCTCCGATCTCGAACTAGTTATGTTCAGTAATCGGAGCTTTTTAATTATTCACTCTACAACGCCATCACCCCTATTCTTTAGGGATAGAGACAGGCTATGCGAGACGTAAAACAATATGCCAAAATTCATTTTAGGCTGTAACACTTATCCACTAACAGTTCTAATAGCATTTAAACAAATAAATGTGACTTAATCTGGGGTATCTCACTTGTTTCGGTTTCATATATCACTTATTATTGTGGCTGCAATCTTTAACAGGTTAATTAGGGACAAATATGGCTACTTATAAAGTAACGCTTATTAATAAAGCTGAAGGCATTGAAAAGACAATCGATGTGGCTGACACCGATTACATTCTTGATGTTGCAGAAGACTCAGGACTTGATCTTCCTTACTCCTGCCGCGCAGGTGCTTGCTCTTCTTGTGCAGGTAAAATTGTCACAGGCACAGTTGATCAAGGTGATCAATCTTTCCTCGATGATGACCAGATTGAAGCTGGCTATGTACTGACTTGCGTTGCCAAGCCAACCTCGAATGTCACCATTGAAACCCATAAAGAAGAAGAACTTTATTAAGTGAATTTTTGAGTGGATTTTCATAAATATTACTAAGGCGGCGATCGCTAGCAAATTATGTTTAGCGATCGCCGCTTTTTTAGCAACAAAGAAAACGAAGAAGAAGACACTGTGACAGAAAATCAAGAGACAGAAAGTCAAAAACAGCAACCTAAAGGGCGATCGCTCCTCAACATCGCCACAATTGTTGCGGTAGCCACGTTACTGAGTAAAATATTTGGTTTACTGCGTCAAGTGGCGATCGCCGCAGCCTTTGGCAATGGCACAGCCTATGGTGCGTATAACTTTGCCTATGTGATTCCTGGTTTTTTACTGATCCTGTTAGGCGGTATTAATGGTCCATTTCATAGTGCGATCGTCAGTGTGTTAGCCAAGCGAGATCGCAAAGAGGTCGCCACGATTATCGACAGCATCACCACCATCGTTACAGGAATTTTACTGCTGGTGACAGTTGCCCTCGTGATTTTTGCCGATCCTTTACTGCATCTAGTTGCCCCAGGGTTATTCATCCCAGAAGCAGATTTACGGGCTAAAGGCATCGATCTCAGAGTTATTCAAGATCTCAAAATTACTAAAGACATTGCCATCCAGCAGTTTCAGATCATGGCTCCGATGGCTGTATTGGCAGGGCTAGTGGGAATCGGGTTTGGGGCGTTGAATGCTTCTGATACCTATTGGTTGCCTTCGGTCAGCCCCATATTTTCTAGCTTGACCGTATTGATTGGCATCGGCGGCTTATTTTTGACCGTAGGCGACAAAATTTTGTCACCTGAGAATGCCGTTTTAGGCGGTGCGGTTTTAGCATGGTCAACCTTGGCTGGTGCAGTTTTGCAATGGCTGGTGCAGTTGCCTGTGCAGATCAAGGCGGGCATGGGTGGATTTAAGTTGCGGTTTGACTTTCAGCGTCCTGAAGTCAAAGAGGTCATGAAAATCATGATCCCCGCCACTTTTTCATCGGGAATGTTACAAATTAACGTCTGGACAGATTTATTTTTTGCGTCCTTTATTCCTAATGCGGCGGCGGCGGTATCGGCGATGGGCTATGCAGGGCTATTAGTGCAGACTCCTTTAGGGATTTTGTCGAATGTGATTTTAGTCCCCCTGTTCCCCGTGCTTTCTAAACTCACCGATCCTGAAAATTGGGATGAACTGAAGGAAAGAATTCGGCAAGGGTTGATGCTGACAGCGCTGACGATGTTGCCTTTGAGCGCGTTGATGGTGGCTTTAGCTTTGCCGATTTCGCAAGTAGTCTACGAGCGCTATGCCTTTGATACTGAAGCTTCGCGGTTAACGGCGGTGGTGTTAATGGCTTATTCGGTGGGAATGTTTGTGTATTTGGGGCGTGACGTGTTGGTGCGGGTATTTTATGCGCTGGGAGATGGAGATACACCTTTTAAAATTAGCGTTGTCAATATTTTCTTAAATGGACTATTTGATTATTTGCTGGTCGAAAAGTTTGGCGCGGCAGGAATTGTACTGGCTACGGTTGCAGTAAATGTGATCTCCATGATTGCGATGATGTATTTCTTGGATCGCCGCCTGAATGGAATGCCTTTAAAAAGCTGGAGTATAACTATTTTTGGTTTAGTAATCGCCAGTGCGATCGCGGGTGGGGCAAGTTGGACGATTTATCATTTCATTAGCCGCGACTTTGCCAGTATGAGTGCCGTCGCGAGATTTGGCGGTGAGTTGGGTGGATTAGCGATCGCCAGTGTGGTTGGTTTGACCATATTTGTGGCGATCGCTATGCAAATGAAAATCCCTGAGATCGACATACTGACAGCGCAAATTAAGCGTCGGTTTTCGCGCTAGGGCTTGGAGTTACGGCATTAATTGCGATCGCGTCAGAGATGTAGCAAACCCCACCAAATTTTTTGGTGACAGGTTTAAGCTTTTCAACCAACGTTTTCGTTTTTTCATCCAAAAAGAACGCAATTACATAATCATTTTCTAGCATACTCATATCGAGATCGCCTGAATTTGTTCCCCTAACTCCTTTGCCAACGACATTACGGATGACGGTGTAATTCAAGACACCAACTTTTTCTAGAACCTTAATGATTTTATGGGACTCTACAGAATCAGATATAATTTCGATTCTTTTAACGGATTGCATTTGTTTATCTCTACTGAATTATCTCTACTAAAAAACAACCTTAGTCAAAACAATCGGCGCAAAGCGCCGACCATCTAGACCCAAAACAAATTGATCACATACATATACAAGGGAATTCCCACAATGATGTTGAAGGGAAAAGTTACCGCCAAAGCCGTAGAAACATACAAACTAGGATTGGCTTCTGGTACAGTCAGACGCATCGCCGCAGGAACAGCAATATAGGACGCGCTAGCGCATAAAACTGCAAATAACAACGCATCACCTTGCGATAAGGAAATTAACTTAGCGATCGCGATCCCCAAACCAGAATTTAAAATCGGCATCAAGATGGCAAAGGCAATCAAGAAAAATCCCGTTTTTTGTAAATCCTTAATCCGTTTAGCGGCGACTAAGCCCATGTCCATCAAGAAAAAGGTCAACACGCCATAAAACATTTGCTGCGTAAATGGTGATAAAACTTTCCAGCCGCGCTCTCCTGTAAGACAGCCAATAATCAAGCTACCCACTAGCAAAAACACAGAACTATTTAGAAAAGCCTCGCGCAATACTTCTGACCATGCAAATTCGCTAGCTTCTCCCTTTTTGGCTTTTTCCTCGGCAGTAAACAAGTTCACAAGGATCAAGCCCACAATGATTGCAGGCGATTCCATCAACGCCAGCGCCGCCACCATATAACCATCAAAGGCAATATTTAACTGACTCAAGAATGAACTAGCGGTGATGAATGTAACTGCACTAATCGAGCCATAGGTAGCTGCGATCGCCGCCGCATTATAGGAATCGAGCTTAATTTTAAGAATAAAAAACGAATATACGGGAACAATACAAGCCATTAAGACTGCCGCCAACATCGTCAGGAGTACCTCTTGACTGATCCCACTTTTGACAAGCTCAACACCACCCTTAAAGCCGATCGCCAGTAGCAAGTACAACGAAAATAATTTCGGGATTGGGGGCGGAATTTCTAAATCCGACTTAACCAACACTGCAATCATACCTAAGAAAAAGAACAAGATCGGCGGGTTGAGAACATTAGAAACAATTAGGTCTAAATCCATTGGGACAGATCCACATAAAAATAAAAGAATTTCTTAAAAAGCAATTAATAACCTGATGCCAGTCTACAGAATTGTATAGAGATCGCAATCGGGTAAGCAGGAAGGCTTAATTATTTGTAGGATGCTTTAGTGCAGAGTAACGCATCGATTAGGCAAAAATCATGGGTTAGCGATAACATAGAGCAAAATATTGTCTTTGGGAGAATATCAAGATGACAGCGATCGCCACTCCTCCTATCAAGCAACAGGTTACAAATCAGCCAAAGTCAACAGAGTCAATATCCCCACAACCCACCAACAATTTGATCACCGATCAATGGATCACCGCCACATGGGATGAATTTGTCAAAGTTCTGGAAAATCCCCTGTATGCAGAGGCACGCTGCTATTACGACAAAAATCAAGTTAGGCAAATGAGGATTGAAACTATGCCTGTTGGCTCTGAACACGCACGAGATAATGGCATCATTTATTTTGTGATCGCCTTATACTGCACCTTAAAAAATATTCCCATTGAAGGTTTGCTCAATGCTAGCTATGTTAAAACAGGATTTCAAGGCTGTCAGCCAGATATCTCGTATTACATTGGTGAAATCGCAGCCCTTGCCCCTCGCAGCAGTTCTATTATTAGTCTTGACGAATCCCCTGTACCGAATTTGGTGATTGAAATATCGAGTTCTACACTCAATGATGACTTAGGCAAAAAACGATTGCTTTACGAAAAATTGGGCGTTAGTGAATATTGGGTAGTTGATGTCCAAGAAGTGAAGATAATTGCCTTGGAAATGCTGGAAAATGGCGGTAGTCGTCAGATTACTGAATCTAAATTGCTGGATGGACTCGCGATCGCCGATCTTGAAACCGCATTACAACTAAGTCGCGAAAAATCTCAATCGGAAGTTGGAGCGTGGCTGTTACAAAAATATCGCGTAAAAAACTATTAAATTTGTTGTACAATGTTCTCTGATTAACATTTTTGGATTAGTTTCCTCACTTACTAAGTCTGTAGCGAAATCAACAAACAATTATAGTTGGAAAAATGAGCGAACCAACTCCCTACGAGAAACTAGGAGTCAATGACGAAGCCTCCTTTGAAACAGTGCGTGATGCACGCGATCGCCTGTTGCGTGAATACGCGGGGGACGAATCTGAGCAAGAAGCGATCGAAGTCGCCTACGATGCCATCCTCATGGATCGTTTACGCGCCCGCAAAGAAGGCAAGATCGCTGTACCTGATCGCATCCGCTATCCTGAGCGTCTAGCCGCAGTCGCACCTCCAGCCACACAAACCAATCCTCAACGCCGCGCTCCATCTTGGTTGTCAATACTGTTGGACAATCCCAGCCAGAAAGATATTTATATTTCGTTGGGAATCTATGCAGGACTTGGAGCAGTTAGCTTTTTTGTGCCGATCGCCACAACAACTTGGCTTTCCTTTGGATTGATTGTCAGTGTTTATTGGCTCACTCGCAAAGAAAATCGGTTTGGACGCGCTATGTTAATCTCGCTATCAGGAATTACCTTGGGCGTGATCCTAGCGGCTCTAACTAACCAAATATTGGTTCTTTCTCGTTTTGCTAGCAACGGAATATTTCCTAGCCCGATCCAACTCGCGATTATTTTGTTAGTAATGTGGCTCCATGCCTGTTTCTTGAGATAGATCAAACATGAGTTTATGTCGAGTAAATTTTGGGATCGCGCAACTTAATCCAGTAATAGGTGATCTAGTTGGTAATAGTGATCGCCTGTTACTTGCTGTCCAGAAACTAGCCGCTCAGGATGTGCAGTTAGTGCTGACACCTGAATTATCGATCTGTGGTTATCCACCCCGCGATTTATTGATGAGTCATCAGTTTGTGCGGGATACGGAAACGGCGATCGCTGATCTTGCCAAAAAGCTACCTCCTGATATTGCCGTGCTGGTTGGCACAGTTTCGGTAAATCATTATGCGAACCAATCAGGAGGAAAAGCATTATTCAACAGTGCCGCTCTATTGTATGGCGGCGAAGTCAAGCAGGTTTTCCATAAGCGATTGCTGCCAACCTACGATGTATTCGATGAAGATCGCTATTTTGAGGCGGGGAATGGTTCGCAAGTTTTTACCCTAAACCTCAAGGATGGCGAATCTCTGCGCGTGGGTGTGACTATTTGTGAAGACATTTGGAATGATGAAAATTTTTGGGGTAAACGTAGCTATGCGGATGATCCTGTGGCGGAACTAGTCCAAAAGGATGTAGATTTGCTAGTCAATTTATCAGCTTCTCCCTATGCTGTCGGTAAACAAAGTTTGCGCGAGTCGATGCTTAGTCACAGTGCGATCGTGCATAATTTGCCGTTGCTCTATGCTAATCAAGTAGGGGCAAATGACGATTTGATTTTTGATGGGCGCAGTATGGCGTTTAATCGCAATGGCAAAATGACCGTTAGGGGTAGAAGTTTTGAAGAAGATTTATTGATCGTAAACTTTGATGAACTAGAGCTAAACCACACTTCAGTTAGATATGAAAGTGATGATGCGGAAATTTTCGCGGCGCTAGCTCTCGGTGTGCGTGACTATGCGCGGAAATGTCGTTTTCGGCAGGTGGTGATTGGTTTGAGTGGTGGGATTGACTCAGCGTTAGTCGCTGCGATCGCTACAGAAGCGCTTGGGAAAGAAAATGTGCTAGGTGTGTTGATGCCTTCTCCCTACAGTTCCACCCATTCCATTACCGATGCGATCGCCCTAGCTAATAGCTTAGGAATTTCTACAGAAACAATTCCCATTCAGCCAATGATGGAGGCTTTTGAGAATAGTTTGGCAGGGTTATTTGCAGGAAAAGAAAGTGATGTCACCGAAGAGAATCTGCAATCGCGGATTCGTGGCAGTCTCTTGATGGCGATCTCCAATAAATTTGGACATTTACTGCTTTCTACGGGCAACAAATCCGAAGTATCTGTGGGTTACTGCACGCTCTATGGTGATATGAATGGTGGACTTGCCGCGATCGCTGATGTTCCCAAAACGCGAGTGTTTTCCATTTGTGAATGGTTAAATATTACTAATTCGCCTCTATCTATCAAAAAAGAAGTTTCTGAAGTTATTCCTATTCATATTATTACCAAACCACCTAGTGCCGAACTCAAGCCCGATCAACTCGATCAAGACTCGCTCCCTCCCTACAATATCCTTGATGATATTTTACATAAACTAATCAATCAACATCTTTCCACTTCCGAAATTATTGCCTCAGGACATGAACAAGCGATCGTCGATCGCGTAGTTCGTCTAGTCAAAATCGCTGAATTTAAGCGCCGTCAAGCTGCCCCAGTTTTAAAAATTAGCGATCACGCTTTCGGTTCTGGGTGGAGAATGCCGATCGCCAGTAAAAGTAATTTGTAAATCTATTACCACCAGAAGAAGTCGCCCGCATAGCGGGCGATTAGGTGTTTATGTAATTACCGTGGGGCGATCGCGTCCTGTGAGAACCTTAATCTGAGCAATTTGATCGGCAATCTCAATCAACTCCTTGAGAGCTTCTTGAGTATCGAGAGAATGCTTGGCAATATTCGGCTCATAACTCTCTACATAAAGTCGCAGAGTTGCGCCTTCAGTGCCAGTACCTGACAAACGGAAGACGATGCGCGAGTCATCGGTGAAGCCAATCCGAATCCCCTGTTTGCTGCTAACACTGCCATCAATGGGATCGGTATAGCTAAAATCATCACAGAAAGCAACTTCATAATTACCAAACTTCTGACTGACTAAAGCCGCTCCATTTTTGCGAAGATTATCGACTAGGGTATTAGCCCGATCGCTATCGACTCCCTCATAATCATGGCGCGAATAGAAATTACGTCCGTAAAGTTGCCAATGTTCTTTAACGATGGTTTCCACTGACTCTTGACGCGCTGCGAGAACATTCAACCAAAATAGAACCGCCCAAAGTCCATCTTTTTCGCGGACATGATTGGAACCTGTACCAAAGCTCTCTTCCCCGCAAAGGGTTGCTTTACCTGCATCTAACAAATTCCCAAAGAACTTCCAACCAGTCGGGGTTTCATAGGCGGGAATTCCTAATCTGGCGGCTACGCGATCGGGAGCTTGGCTGGTGGGCATAGAACGGGCAATCCCTGCGAGTCCACCTTTGTAGGCTGGGACAAGATGGGAATTTGCCGCGAGAATTGCTAAGCTGTCGCTGGGAGTCACGAAGAATTTACGACCCAAAATCATATTGCGATCGCCATCACCATCGGATGCCGCGCCAAAGTCAGGAGCATCTTCGGCAAACAGGACATCGACTAGATCGTGGGCATAGACCAAGTTGGGATCGGGATGTCCGCCACCAAAATCTTCGAGAGGAACGCAATTTTGTAAAGCGCTGGCAGGTGCGCCCAAGCGATTGACGAGAATTTCTTCGGCGTAAGGACCTGTTACCGCGTGCATTCCATCGAAGCACAGTCGAAAATCGGTAGAAGCAAGTAGGGCTTTGATGCGATCGAAGTCAAATAGTTCGCCCATGAGTTCGGCATAATCGGCAACGGAATCGATTACTTCCACTGTCATCTCGCCTAATTGCGCTGCCCCTAAGCGATCGAGATCAAGATCATCAGCTTCAAGGATTTTGTATTCCGTAATGCTCTTGGTGATGTTATAAATTGCATCGGTGATTTTTTCAGGCGCGGGTCCACCATTGCCCGTGTTGTATTTGATGCCAAAGTCGTCATCTGGTCCTGCGGGGTTATGACTAGCCGAGAGGATGATGCCACCAAATGCATTATATTTACGAATAATACATGAAGCCGCAGGTGTCGATAAAATGCCGCCACGTCCAACTAAGACTTTACCAAAGCCATTAGCCGCCGCCATTTTTAAGATTACTTGAATCGCATGGCGGTTGTAATAGCGTCCATCGCCGCCAACTACGAGAGTTTGTCCAGCAAATCCTTCGAGGCTATCAAAAATGGATTGAACGAAATTTTCAAGATAGTTAGGCGTTTGAAAAACCTTAACTTTTTTTCTCAACCCAGAAGTACCAGGCTTCTGGTCGGAAAAGGCGGATGTAGAAACGACTTTTATGCTCATTAATCTTGCAAGCTACAAATTCTCTAAAAACTTTAAAAAGCCCATACCTTTAGGCTTGCTCTAATTTTACGAGTGATTGGTAAGCTAGGCAAAGAAAAAAAGCAAAGCTGGTAAAAAGCCAGAGAACAATTTGATGTTAGCTAAAAATCATAATTATGACTAATTTAACTAGAAAGCGATCGCGGTTACTTTTTTTGGTAAATGGTTCTCCATCGAGTGCGGCGGCTGTGCGATCGCAATTGTTTGCCAAGCGGTTTAATGATGATTGGAAAATTCAGGTTTGTTATCGCCCACTCCGTAAATGGCAAGGGATAGTTCCCTTTATTCAAACTGCCTTGAGTTTCCGTCCTCAGATTATTTATGTGATGGATACTGCCTATACAGGGGTTTTAGCGGGTTTTATTGCTAAACAAATTCTACGGTGCAAATTAATCGTCGATTCGGGCGATGTTGCCTATGAATTAGCCAAATCAACAGGTAATTATACTAAAAATCAATTGGCTCTAATTAAATTCGTCGAACAACTTGCCCTAAAAAATAGCGATCGCTTTATTGTCAGGGGTAGCTTTCATCAAGAATTGCTAGCGAATCAAGGCTTTCATCAAGTTGATTTTATTCCTGATGGTGTGGAGATAGACCAAGCGAAATTAGTTGTTGTTCAACAACTTCAAGAACTGAAACAGCAATTGGGATTAGAGAACTTTCTCGTTGTCGGTGTGGTTGGCTCGATGGAATGGTCGGAGCGCCATCAAATGTGTTATGGATGGGATATTATCGAAGCAATGGCTCTACTTAAGGATGTGCCGATCGCGGCGTTATTAGTTGGTGATGGCAATGGTAAGGCGATTTTAGAAAATCGAGCTAAGGTTTTGGGAATTAGCGATCGCGTTAAATTTGTCGGTCGCATTCCCTATGAGCAGCTTTCCGTTTATATCTGTGCGATCGATGCTTGTATATCCACTCAGTCCAATGATGTTGTAGGGATGGTTCGCACTACAGGCAAGTTACCCCTCTATCTCGCGCATGGGCGCTATGTGATTGCGACAGATGTGGGTGAAGCCAAAAAAGTTTTACCCAATGTCGGCTGTTTACTACCCTACGAAGGAGTTCGCGACGATCGCCATCCCCAACGCCTTGCCGAACATCTACGGTTACTTTTGCAAGAACCACGAAGATTAGAATTAACCGCAAAAGCGCGACAAGTTGCTAAAGAGAATTTTGATTATGATCTGCTCGGTCAAAAAGTAGTGATATTGTGTCAAAAATTAATGTTCTGATATAACGGTTTGTAAATGCCTCATGGATAAAAAATAAAAAATGTAGGGGCGATTCATGAATTGCCCCTACATTTTTTGTGTGACTACGATCGCCATGTACCATGAAAACCCATTGGCACAATGCTCGGCAAGGCTAAACGACAGACTGGCTCAAAATCTAAGCGATCGCTATCAAATACCCATACTTCTGAACATTCGCGATCGCCATCAAACACCACGGTAATCACATATCCACGCTCAGGATTAGATGCATCAGGCGCAAATAATGGTTCCATTGGATAGCGGTTTTTACCGAAATCGGCTTCTGTAATCGTATTAGTTTGGTAATCGTAACGGGCGATCGCCCCAAATAGTTCTTGATTAATTACCGCATCAGGGCGATGGATGGAAAGATAGGTATAGCGAGAGTTTTGCCCGACTTGGGCAGGGGCTACGCTTGGAAATTCCGAACCGCGATCGCATAACTCTGACATTTCCAAAAATTCACCCGTCTGGGGATTCAATCGCATTTGCCACAGCGTTCCTTTGGCGTGAGTTTTCGTTTTCCCAAAGGCAATTTCTTTGAGAAACTGATTAGTGGCAAAATTGGGATATCGAATCAAATCAAACACAACATTGCCATCGCGATCGCTATGACCATTCCCAAAATGCCACTGAAACCAAGGCTCAACAACATTGCGACTGACCAATTCAAGGCTGTGGCGATTAAACACTAAAATCTCTGTTCCTTCTTGAGACTGCCATTGTAAGGATTCACTATAGCTTTGGAGATTGAGCAATACAGGAAATACATTCATTCGCAATGGTGGCACACAGAAAATCAGAAAATCCCCAGCCAGTACAAAGTCATGTACCATCGATAATCCTTGGAGATTAGTCTGTCCCTTTTTGAGCAGTTTACCTGTGCGATCGCTACGATAAATATTTAAAGTCGCATTCTTTCCATAGGAAACTCCAATGTTAAAAATCTCGCCAGTCTGAGGATCGCGCTTAGGATGCGCTGAATAGGGAAGTCGATTTTCTAAACCCTCAAGATTTTCTATACCAAGGGTTTCTAGGGTTTCCAAGTCCAGAGAATGCGGTAATCCTCCTTCCCAGAGGGCGAGAAGTTTGTCAGGTAAAGCTATCACTGAGGTATTCGCTACATTCTTAGAAGTCTTGCCGAAACGCTGCCACCACGAACCTGTGGCAGTCATGCCATAATTGCCATAAATCAATTTGTCCGCCCGTTCTTCTTCAAGATATCCTGCTGTTTGGACATAACGATAGGTTGCCCGCGCTTGCCCATCGGCAAAATGTACCGCCAAAATAGCGCCATCGCCATCAAACCAATGTCCCACATGAAAGTCACCACGTTCCAGTCGTCCCGGTCCATTGCGATAGAGAGAACCTTTAAGATTTTCGGGGATCTGCCCAGATATAATCGAGAGTTGGGTGAGAGGAAATTCGCTCGCTGGTTTTGCGATCGCCTTTGCCCAAGATGCTTGCTGTACTTGTTTGTCAATAGTTGTAGTCATGATTTTTCCTTTTTTAATAAAATTAATGTCTGAAGTTCAAGTCTTCTAAAGATCCCCCTCAATCCCCCTTACAAAGGGGGAAGAAGATAAGTTAATTAATTCTCCCCCCTTTACAAGGGGGGCTGGGGGGGATCTAAAGCAATTCTCAGGTTCTAAGAAGAATAAGGGGTTCCGTCTTTATGGGTAAATTGCCAGCCTTGTTCCATAGCAATAGCAACAAGATCGTCATCGGGATAACTCCCTGCATCATTAGGAGTGCGATCGCCAATTTCTAAATAAGTCGCAACTTCATCGCTGTGATTATAAAGACAATGCCCATTTGCCACACCCGCAGGGAATCCCGCCGCTTGTCCTGCTGACAGAATCGATTCACCTTCATCGGTAATCAGAGTTAATTCACCTGAAAGAATGTAGATAAATTCATCCTGTTTTGTATGCCAATGACGGAGAGCTGATCGCGATTTTGGTTGAAGCGTAGTTAGATTCACGCCAAAGTTTTTCAGTCCTGCTGCATCACCGAGACGTTTTTTCTCGCGCCCAGCAACTACTGGTTTAAAGCGATCGGGATAGTTAGAGCCTGTGCGACTGGGGACTTGGCTGGGATCGATGATAGTCATAAGTATTCCCTTCCTAAATCCTCTACATTTTTCAACCATTTTTGTCTTTGATCGAGACTGGAAGTTTTAACACTACCAATGGAAGTGATTTTTACTGGTTTGACACCGCAAAACCCAAGAATGGTATTTTTCATTGCTGTATGTCCTGGTTGACCATAGACAAATCGGTAATACCAAGGCGGAGTATCCATTGTGACGATTAATCTAGCACTTTTTCCTTTGAGAAGTTGATCCCACCAAATGGAATCTTGACGATATTTGAAGGCAAATCCTGATGTGAACACGCGATCAATGAATCCTTTCAGCAATGTAGGCATCGTTCCCCACCAAGTCGGATAAACAAAAACGAGATGTTCCGCCCAACTAATTTCATCTTGAGCCTTCAGCACATCTGCTTCAAGTTCAGGAATTAGCTTGGAGCGATATTCGGGCGGATTAAGATCAAATTCTAAGTCATTGACAATAATCTCATGCACTTCTGCACCAGAGGCGATCGCCGCCTTCTTATAAGCTTCGGCAAGTGCCGAACAATAGCTAGTGGGGTTGGGATGCCCTTGCACAATCAAGATTTTTTTACTCATAGCTATATTCTAAGCTTCTTTTTATATTCAACTAAGCTATTATTAAACTAGTTGAATATAATGAATAATGTATACTCAACTAAGTGCATATGTCAACCCTGATTCAAATAAATTTCAAACCTATGTCTCTTACTTATGCCATCTTGGTTTCTTTAATTAGCGAACCGAAAAGTGGTTACGACCTCGCCAAACAATTTGATGGGACGGTAGGATTTTTTTGGCAAGCCACACACCAACAGATTTATCGTGAATTAACCAAACTAGAGCAGCAAAACTGGATCGTTGCCGAAGAGATCGCTCAAGAAGGACGACCTGATAAAAAAATATTTTCCGTAAATGATTTAGGTTTGTCCCACTTGAAAACATGGTTGCTGCAATCTAGTGAAGTTGCTACAGTTAAAGATGAATTTTTACTTAAAATCTATGCGGGTTATCTGATTCCTGAAGAGGCGATCGCCCAAAAAATCAAAGATCATCAGCACTTACATCAAAAGCAGTTGGAAATCTATGAAGCGATCGAGCGCAACTTTTTCAGTTCACCTCAAAATTGTCCGAAAGAGTCACGTTTTGCCTATTTGACGCTCCGCCGAGGGATTAATTTTGAAAAAGGTTGGATCAATTGGTGCGAAGAAGCATTGCAGCTTTTAGCAGATTGGGCTTAGAATTCTTTAAGTATCAAGTCAGAGATCATTACTACAGATAAAAAATTCATGAGCGAAAAGATTGAATGGACTCCTGAAGCCGAAGCCAAGCTTAAAGACATCCCCTTTTTTGTGCGTCCTTTTGCCCGTAAAAAAATTGAAAAGTATGCTCAAGATAATAATCTTTCACCGATTACAATAGAGATTTACGACCAAGCCAAAAAAATGTTTAACAAGAAGTTTAATGAAATGAATTAGTTGTAAAAAGCGGTAATATATGCGTAAGTTCTATTATTGAGCCTATGACAATGAGCCAAATAATCGAAAATTCATTCGGGGAGTCAGTTTGGAAACGTCTGCAAAAAGGAAATATTTCTTCTGATGAAGCTTTGGACTTTTTAGTCGATACCAAGGGAAATGTTCAATTAGAACATCTTGATAGTGGCTTGAATGAACGCTTTTTTAATAGATTTCCAAATCGCAGTAGTTTGCCGCCTGTAATTCCATTGTTGCTATGGCAAAACAATTTCACTCTCGGAAGTCCAATAAATGTAAGCGATGTTCAAAAGGAATTAATCAGACACCGTATATCAACTGATGTCAAGATAGTTCCTATTACCTCCGAGAGTTATAGCCGATGGCATCGCCGTCAAAATATTCCCAATCCTAATCTAATTCATTCATCTCAAGCAATTAATCCGCTCACGGGAGAAATTGATCAAGCCGATATTGGCGAAACTACCGATCTTTATTTATCACAGGCTGTCGATCAAACAAGGCGAATCAATGCGATTATCTCGATCGCTTTGCAACATCGCGCCAGTGACATTCACCTAGAACCAACATCAACAGGTTTGCGGGTACGTTTTCGCATTGACGGGATTTTGCGTGATATTAAAGTTCTGCCCCTTGAGATTAGTCGCAAAATTATTGTGGCGCTCAAGGTCATGTCTGACATGGATATCGCCGATAGCCGCCGCCCTCAAGATGGACGCATCGGCAAAGAATATACCAACGATGACAGTCTGGATAGTAAGCTGGATATGCGGGTAAGTACCCTGCCCTGTGTCGGTGGTGAAAAGGCGGTAATTCGACTATTGCCGCGTGATAATCCATTTTCTAATCACATGGAAAGCTTGGGATTTAGCGATCGCGCCCTAAAAATTTATGAGAGTTGGCTGCACCAGCCCCAAGGCTTAATTATCATGACTGGTCCAACGGGATCAGGCAAAACCAGTACGCTCTACACCAGCTTGCAAGCGATCGCCCAAGAACATGTCAATGTGATCACCGTGGAAGATCCTGTGGAATATGTTCTCCCCAATATCACCCAAACCCAAGTTTGTGAACCCGCAGGCATGACTTTTGCGGCTGGCTTACGCGCCATCTTACGTCAAGATCCCGATATCGTGATGGTCGGCGAAATTCGTGATCCCGAAACTGCGGAAACGGTCATCCGAGCCGCTTTAACAGGACATCTGGTTCTCTCAACCATGCATACCAATGATGCCGCCAGCGCTATCCCACGACTCAAAGATTTGGGACCAGACACAGGATTAATTAGTGATGCTTTACTGGGTGTAGTCGCTCAGCGCCTTGTCCGTAAAAACTGTCCCTACTGTTCGGTTCCTCATTATCCGTCTCTATCAGAACTGCAAGCACTGAGACTTGATCGCGAAGACACACATAACAGTTGGCGCAAAGGCAAGGGCTGTGAAAGGTGCTTTTTTTCAGGTTATATCGGGCGTGAAGCGATCATTGAATTAATTGATATTGATGATGCTTTTCGGCAAATGATCTATGAAGGCACGATCTCTCAAATGAATCGATACCTCAATGAGATTGGTTTTAATTCCTTTCGCATGGCAGCGATCGACAAACTCAATAATGGCACAACCACAACTGAGGAGGTTTTGCGGGTGTTACCCCGCAGCGCCCTGCATCGGATTAGTTCTCCATCCACACGCCAAGCCCATATGAAAGTTATCAATGGCTAATTCGTCCACGAAGCGGACGAATTAGGTTATTTTTATGTGGTCACTTTTACGCCACGCCAAAATGCGATATGCCCTTTAATTTGCTTAGCGGCATCCTTGGGTTCAGGATAGTACCAAGCCGCATCCTTGTTAGTTTCGCCATTAACCTCGATACTGTAGTAGCTGGCTACCCCTTTCCAACCACAGGTTGTGTGTGTCTCCGTAGGTTTGAAATATTCCATGTTCAGCGAATCCGCAGGAAAATATTGATTTCCATCAACAACTTCACAGCGATCGCTTTCAGCAAGCACAACTCCATTCCAAGTAGCTTTCGGCATAAATTTGAGATCTATCTAATATCTATTTGATATTTACCAGTATATTTCAAATCAGGAGCTAGGGGACGTAAAACCAAAAAAGAGAAATCTCCCACTATAGGGAAAATTTCTCGTGGCTGTATTGTAATGTTTGATATAGCCATAAAAATGGATTTATTGTAAAGTTGTTAAGTTATGAAAACGATTGCTTGTTTTTAGATGGAATAAGGCTTAAGACATGCTCTTAATCACGGTTGGGACAGAGGAATATCAATTCAATGCACTAATGCATTGGATAGAAATACTGATAAATTACCAACTAATTGATGAAGAAGTGATTGTCCAGTATGGCTCCTCCACATATTTTCCTGATGGGGCTAAATGCTATCGTTGGTTGTCTGAACAGAAGTTTTTAAGCTTTCTTGATAAAAGTTGTTTAATCATTGGTCATTGCGATGAGGATATGGCGCAATTCCTCGAAGATCATGATGCAACCTACGTTCTAGTACCACGCTTGCATCGATTTCATGAATATATTGATAATTATCAAATGGAAGTAGCTGATGATTTTGAACGGCGAGGGATTGCGATCGCTAGATCCCCAGGGGATTTAGTCAAATTCATTAAGTTACAACAAACATCAGAAGTAATTCCTCTCGTAGATGAAACTCAACTATGTGAATATCTCAACAACAGATACAAACCACAAAGATTGATGTTAATCTGCGATTCAGGTGGATACTTTCGATATATGCAAAGCCTAAAAAAGTTTTGGGAAAACTATAGCGATCGCACTTGGATCACGTTACGAACTAGTATTACGGTTCGAGAAATAGATGATCGCTATCGTTTTTGGGCTTATGGCAATGTAAAAAAGAATCCCATCAATATTTTACGCAACTTGATATTAGCGATAAACATAGTTATTCGGCGAAAAACGGAATTAGTTGTCTGTTCAGGATCAGGTTTTGTAATTCCATTTCTATTAGTCTATAAATTGTTCTGTCAGAGCAAAATTGTTTATATAGAATCAAAAATTCGCTTTAAAGATATCAGCTGGACGGCTTGGATATTGATGAAACTCAATTTACTTGATCTCATCGTCGTTAGGAGTCAAGCGATCGCTGATCTCTATCCTGAATCTGTTTACATTCCTGTTAGTGATGGCATCACTCAAGCCCAGCATGAAAGGGAAAACAAGCGGCAAAGAGATTACAAACAAGCATCAATAGTCACCTTTAACGAAGTTGCATTTATTTATAGTCCTGAACGATTTGAATTTTCAACCGCTAGGGAATTTGTCAATGACTTTCAGTCTATTTGTAATAACGATGATTTTTATAAAAAGATGGTTATCGATATGAGTCATACGACTTTTATGGATGGAGCAGGTTTAGGCGCGTTAATTAATTGCTTGAAAATGGCAACAATGAATGGAACGGAACTGGTTTTATGGAGTGTAAGTGAAGCTGTTGGATCTCTAATTTCAGTTTCTTCCCTCAGTAATTTGTTTAATATTGAGCAACATACAAATACCTTTCGGTTTTCTGGTTTGACCCAAAGAACCAGAGTCAGAAATATTAGCGCTTTTAGCCTATTTCTATTTCGGACACAGAAACTGCTGAAAAAGATTCCTGTATTGAGAATTTTTTACCCCATATTTACGTTCTTCTTTCCTTGGGTGGAGATTGACCCTGGGGTTCCTACGCATCCTTCTGTTCGCGATCCAATCAAAAGGTTAATTGATATAGTCGGCTCAATAATTGGATTGAGTGTTACAGGTCTCTTATTTATCCCGATCGCGATCGCGATTACTTTAGAGAGCAAAGGTGGCATATTATTTGGACAAATTCGCTGTGGATTGCTCAGTAAGCCATTCCGTATTTGGAAATTTCGATCAATGGTGCAGAATGCTGAGCAATTAAAAACGAAAGTCGAGAATCAAGTTGTGACAACTATCAAATTAGATGATTCACCAGCAAAAAGTAGTCACAATCACAAATTCTTTAAAAATGCTACCGATCCTCGGATCACTAAGATTGGTCGGTTTTTACGCAAAACTAGTTTGGATGAATTTCCTCAATTTTGGAATGTCTTAATTGGCGACATGAGCTTGGTAGGAACTCGTCCACCTACTTTCGGCGAAATTAGTTCCTATGAATTAGAAATTGAATATCATGATGAGCGTTATACAGAATGGAACCGCCTTGATGTAAAACCAGGGATTACGGGCGTTTGGCAAGTGAATGGGCGTTCTAGTGTGAGAAGTTTTGCAGAAGTTGTTAATTATGATATTGAATATCGTAAAAACTGGAGTATTTGGTATGATCTCAAACTAATTGTACAAACATTTTGGGTTCTATTTGATCAGGACAATAAGGCTGTATAGTCAATGCGATGCAATCAATGATTTTAGTAGGGGCAATTCATGAATTGCCCTTGCATTTCATTCTATTCTGTCAGTCTTAGATTTATCAAAAAATCAACGAAAAATTAAAGTTATGGAACAAAATTGGTCTCAACTCTTAAAACAGCTTATCAATCGCCAAAACCTAGCGAATGAACAGGCTACAGCTTTAATGCAAGGTTGGCTAGAGGGCGCGATCGCCCCTGAATTATCGGGAGCAATTTTGACGGCTTTACAATTTAAAGGTGTGGAAGCTTCCGAATTAGCGGCAATGGCGCAGGTCTTACAATCGCAAAGTGAAGGTCAGAGATTTAATCAGCAGTTTGGAAATATTGTCGATCGCTCTAAACCACTAATCGATACCTGTGGCACTGGTGGCGATGGTGCTTCCACCTTTAATATTTCTACTTCCGTAGCTTTTGTGGTGGCGGCGGCGGGGATACCTGTAGCCAAGCATGGCAATCGAGCAGTATCGAGTAAATCTGGTTCGGCGGATGTGTTAGAAGCGATCGGCATTCATCTCGCGGCTCCCATCGAAAAAATTTATGAAGCGCTCCCTGCGGTGGGAATTACTTTTTTGTTCGCTCCCAATTGGCATCCTGCAATGAAGGCGGTAGGCGCAATTCGCAGAAGTTTGGGGATTCGCACCATTTTTAATTTGATTGGACCTTTAGTTAATCCATTACATCCGACCGCACAGGTTTTGGGTGTATATAACAAAGGGTTGACTCATACCTTAGCGGAAGCTTTACGGCTGCTCGATCGCCAACAAGCAGTAGTTTTACATAGCCGCGAAGGCATGGATGAAGCGGGTTTAGGCGATCTGACGGATATTTCTTTTTTGCAAAATGGTCAAGTCACCGAAGAAGCGATCGCTCCTCAAGAATTTGGGTTTGCCGCCGCCCCGATTGAGAGTCTCAAGGGCGGTAATGTTCAAGAAAATGCTGACATTTT
>JBILGV010000115.1:0-13953 GCA_044350865.1 Pseudanabaena sp.
CTATCGTCTGGAAACCGTTCACGGAGACTTAGCAATTATTTTTCGCGATCGCCTCCTCTCGGATTTGATCGGCTTTAGCTATGGCGCATTATTACCGCAAGCCGCCAGTGATGACTTGTGCGATCGCTTGATGACAATTCAGAAACAACAGAATGAATATTTAGCCGAACATCCAGAAGGTCAACCTTGGTTAGTCACGATCGCCCTTGATGGTGAAAACTGCTGGGAGTTTTATCCTCAAGATGGCAACCCATTTTTACAAACCCTTTACGAAAATCTTTCCAATAATCCCAATCTCAAATTAGTCACCCCATCGGAATATTTAGAAAAATATCCACCAATCGAAAAAATACCGCCGCATCAACTCCATAGCGGCTCATGGATTGACTCTAGTTTCACCACATGGATCGGTGATCCCGTCAAAAATCGTGCTTGGGAATTACTCGCTGACGCTAGACAAGTCTTAGCTATGCATCATGAGGCAACTCCCGAAAATAATCCCGAAGCATGGGAAAGCCTGATGGCGGCTGAAGGTTCTGATTGGTTTTGGTGGTTTGGTGAAGGACATAGCTCCAATGACGATGCGATGTTCGATCGCCTATTTCGAGAGCATTTACAAGTAATTTACCGAGCCCTGAATGAACCTGTTCCCCATGCCCTGCTCTATCCTCTAGAGCCTCATGACGTATCTACTAGCGATCGCCCCACCAGTCTCATTAATCCAGTCATTAATGGTCGATTTGAAAATGATGGTTGGCAAGGAGCTGGCAAAATTGAAATCAGTGGGGGGCGAGGAATGATGCATCAAAACGCACCCGTCAAGCGTTTATGGTATGGATATGATCATTTCTATTGCTACTTACGTCTAGAGTTTAGTAATCTAGAAAGCATTGCTCAGAGCAAACTACACCTGTTGTGGTTTTATCCCAGTCGGATTCACCCTAACAGCCCAGTCAAGCTTTTTGATATGCCTGATGTATCACCGCTAAATTATTTGTTTCGCCATCACCTAGCGATCGATTTTGGCGATAAGTCAGTCAAACTTCAAGAATCTACAGAAAAGTTTCAGTGGGAAACGATCGCAACTCATACGAAAATAGGGATTGAGCAATGTTTAGAAATTGCCATACCTTGGAGTGATTTGGCAGTGAAGCCACAGTCTGTGGCAAGAATGGTGATCATGCTTAGTCAAAAAGATCATTTTCAGATGTCTTTGCCTGAATATACGATCATTCCCATCGAAGTACCTTAGCATTGCGTGATTTTAAAGAGATAACCGTGGAAAAGCTAACAAAAACCAGTATTGAATCGATTGTCGAACAGGCTTTGCAAGATGGCTACCTCACCCCAGCCATGGAGTCTGAAGTGGGGCGGATTTGTGATAGCGCCTTTGAACTCTCGGTGGAGGAGTATATGGCGCTCGATCGCCTTATGGGTGCTTTGTTGACAGGGGAAGTGGTGGCTGTCCCCCGCAAGCAGTTTATTAATGTAATGGAAGAGCTAGTGCTTGGTGAAGCTGTGGCTAGGGTCGCGGAAATCGAGGCAAGCAGTAATAAGGTTCTTGATCTAGGGGATATTGCCGCCTATGCCCTCAATCGGTTGCCGCCGCTATACGCTACTACTGAGCAGGGTGCAAATTACCAAAGGGAAAGGGCGACCGCTGATTTGCAACATTTGATCGCTCAACAGGTCAAAGAAGCGATTGATCGCAATCTTGATCGTCCTGAATTCTTCCCCGATCGCTCTAATTTTGGTTCAGTAAATAAGGATTCTGTACTTTCTCAGCTTACCCATTTACTGCAAGCATATGCCCCCGACTTTGAGGAGAAAGTTTAAAAATTCGGTTAAAATTAAGTTTTGCGATCGCAAGCAGGTCTTCGGGAGTCTTAGGTATATCAAAATGCTTCACATAGGCATTAAGACATAGACCTTAAAATTCCCTAAAAGCGATCGCTAATTCCTTTTTTTATAGCTTCCGAAACGAATAACTCAAGTTGTTTTTCCTATAACCAACCATCCAACCAAGCTATAACAAATGCCTAACCCAATCAACCAAAGCTTGAGGATTGAACAACTTTTTGCAAGCCAAGGAAGAAAGCTGTTTTGATCGCCAAGTAAAATTCTAATCAAAGCTATATCTTCGACGAAATCTAGTATCCCAGCCACGCACTGCAACCAAGCAAGTGACAACCCTAACCATGAAATCCAAACTAAATGGCGTGCAACCCATACACAAACAAGGTCGTATCGTTTCCTGCTAATGCAAAATCGACAATATTAGGCTTGAAATTCTTTGTCTGACTGAAAAGTTCTTTTAGACAATTACTAGGATCAACTGCTGGAAGAGGCGGTGAAAATCGATCTGCACGTTGTTAATTTTTAGCCAAATTGCGATGAAATTAATTGTCAAGCAGACAATCCCCAAAAACATAAGAATAAAAGTGGGAGCCATCACCACACCAACGATGAACCAACTGATTACATGCAAGATCATTAGTGACGCATAAAGGATCGCCATAGTACTGATAGTGAAAATTTGGATTGGCGATCGCTTTAACAAAGTAAATAACATGGTTTGGGAAGTTGCAATCAGGTTAGCAGGGACAAGAAACGTACAGATCCCGATACAGTGCGATCGCGAAAAATCTCCCAAAACAGCGTCCATACCCAAGCCCATACAGTGCAAATCAAACATTCAGTTAATCCTTGGTCGATTCCCTACTAAATCCATTATGGAAACTACATTCAGGCTAACATAAGCCGATCTTTTCGCAAGCATTTGTTACTATTCGCAAAATATGTAGCGCTTTGCACTCAAACCCGAACGAAGCCCTGAAAATGCTGCAAAGCAAGATTCTCAGGAATTCATTCACTATGTTTTAGCCTTGATTTTTGGGTCTGACAATTCCAAATACTGAGGTATAGCCATGCAGAAATGTCGTTCCACCCACAGGACCAATTTCACCTGAACAGAAAAATCCACTAAAGGGAATTAAACCCACATGCTTTTGTAATAACCCCGAATCAAAATTGGGATTGCCATACAATCTTTCACCGCGTCCCATACAAGAAAACATGAGAGCCGCCGTCGGTGAGATATGGGGAGCTTCCAAATTAAGTTGATTGGTGTAATTTGTCAAAGCTTCATCTAAATCTTCGGCGGAAGCTTTGCCATCGCGTAAATGCAGTTGAATTCTCTGTCCAGGACGCATCCGATCACCGATCGCGATCGCACCAGAGCGAGGATCGACACCAATAATATTGCGAATCAAGAAATCCCCTTGTGATGGATTTGCTTTGAACTCATTCATCACCACGCCAATAAATAGGGAATGCTGAGCAAGTTCGCGATCGCTTTGACTCAAATCACCCACAGTGTCTTGCAGCAAACCCAGTGGTGCTTTACCTTCTAAACCTAAAATTAAATTGCGTTCGCACTCAGAAACCTGCATGATTTTGCCAATCGGTCGGCAGCCTTGCGAAACCACAGGATCAATCGTGACATCGCCCCATAATGCTACGCCTAACAAACCTGTTCGATATAGCTTGTACTTATTCGCCTCATGGAAACAAAACAGGGCATTAGCACCCATGCCGCCGCTACTTGCCAATCCGCCAACTTTCACCGCATTAGGATAGGCAAAATCTAGCCCTTGGATCAAATCATTGATTGGGAAAGAAAAGGGATCGCCCAGTAATACAAAACTTGGCGCAACATTAGGCGCAATGGTGGTTAACTGTTCCCAGCGATCAGGTGAACTATCGAGATCGGGGAGGTCGTCATCATCCAAGTGAAATATTTTGGCTTCGGTATCGGGTAAATGACCGACTAATAGAGCGATCGCAGGTTTATCTTCAAACTCACGACCATTGCCAACAATGCCACCGCCAGAACAGCCAATTAATTTTTGGATCGGCAATTTTTCGGCAAGTAATGGCAACAGGCGGGGATAGTCGCTGGCAAAGGCTGTGGACACAAACAAAAAGCCCAAATCTAGCGATCGGTCGCCAAGCCCCGTCAGTACTTGCTGAGCGAGATCTTGCACCGCAGCTTCTAGCGATATTTTTGTCGAAAGACTAGTAACCCACTTCATATACCTAGCCCTAAATCAATTTCACTTATAGTCATGTCTATATAAAAACTACGGGAAAAGAACCTTGCCAATTTCTTTGGGTATCAAGCTAGATATTAAGCTCTATATTAAGCCTGATAATTAGACTTAGTATCTAAGCTTACATTGCCGCGACAACATTACGATCAAAACAGAACTCCAAGAAGCTGATTCTCCTGCTTCGTGGGCAAATCAGCTTCTTGGGACTTGATATTTCTTGATATTTAATTATGCTTGCATAATTTGATCTGTTGCGCGATCTATTACGAAATTCTATAAACTCTGAGGATTGACACAAGATTATGTTAGCCTCGCTGCATAATTTGTGATAGCTTTCATGATAGACGTGTGAATTGTGATAGGAGGCAGATATGACAGAGAGTAAAACTAAAGGGGTAATCGATCGCGTTTCGCAGCAAGTTGGACAAACTTGGACGAAAGTGCAGCCACAGTTACAGGCGCTATTGCTTAAGCTCGTTAAAAGTTTGCTGCCTGCACTGCGTACCCTACAACTAAAATTAACCACTGCCGAGGCGGATGTCAGCAGTGACTCTAGCGAGCAGAGCGATCAATTTCCCAAAGCCGCGCCTGATACAGCCTTAGATAAAGCACTGGATATTGGCAAATCTTTTTCAGCTAAAGCTATTGGTGTTTTGATTATTGCTTTAACAAATCTTCAAAAAAGTCTCAGCAATACAACGAGCAGTACAACGGATTTAGCCGAAAATGGCGAAGCGGCGGCGCTACTAAATGCTGGTGCTGAAGATGATATTTTTAGCTCACCACTTGCAAAACAAGTTAAACAAGAATTTGGAGTCGCTTGGAAATTTGTCAAGGAGCAGGTGACACCGAAAATTTTACAGTTTTTGCAATTTTCCGTAGACAAGCTCGACCCGATCGCCACAAATATTTGGCAAAAAGCTTCGGCTAAGGCTGCCGCCACACCATCTCTGGTTGAGTCTTGGGAAAAGCTGCAATCAAATGACGCTTGGAAACAGACGGTGACAGCTACAGCACCAATTTGGCGATCGATGAGTGGGATTGCAGGACAGGTTCCTCTCTCGACTGAGGTAAAGCAAATCATCGATAAACGGGCTGGCACGATCGCCTTAGTCACGCTATTTTCACTATTGCTGATTCTCAAGCCCTCTCATGCCCATAGTCAAAACCTCAAGAAAGTTGCGACCAGTCCTGCCCCCATTAGCGCCATTAATCAAAAGCAACCTGCATCTGCACCTTCGGTAGGTAATCCAGCCAATAATGTGGCGAGTAATGCGATCAAGGGAGAACAGAAACCCAGTGAATCTCCTTTGACGGCTGAGCAAATTGCGATCGCTAAAGTCCAAACCCAAGTTTCCGAAGTTGCTAGCCAGTATGGTGAAGCATTGCTTGGTTCGGTACAGCCAAACTTTAAGCGCGGACGCTTGATTGTGGCGCTAAATGATATCTGGTATCAGCTTGAACCAGCGCAGCAAACTCAATTGGTGACCGATTTGCAAACTCAATCGCGATCGCTCAATTTCAAAAAGCTCTTAGTAGCCGATGCTGAAAATCATCTGATTGCGCGTAGCCCCGTTACTGGTGATCAAGTAATCATTCTCAGAAATTAAATAAAAAAGGCGCAGAGCGCCTTTTTTATTTTTAAAGCTATGGCAGAATCTAAAGATCAAAGACATCCCCAATACACCAAAGATCGGCAAATCTTAAATGAATTACTGACTCAAACTGTACCCAGTAATCGCGGTTGTGCTGATCTCGCTCGTTTGCTTGTGCGTTACCGAGATTTTGTGGGAGCGCGTGATATTCAAGCAGATTTGGTTAAAGCCTTGAATAATTGGCAATTTACTGAGGAAACTTTATTTGCCAAAACCAGAGAGATTCACGCGATCGGTAAGGTTTATATGGGTAAAGAAGAAGATCAGGATGACTGGGCTTAGTGAATCATTTGTAATATTTCTCCAGAGGTCGGAATAAATCATGATGGTATTAGATCAGATTGTGCCGTTTGGTAGGTCAATGGATGAGTACGAGCGGATGTTTGCGTTCACATTCCAAGATTACCTCAAATTTATCATTGCCGTTGCCGATGGTCCCGCCAGCTTTAATGCAGAGATGACCGCAGAGGGCTATCAAGTATTTTCGGTCGATCCTATCTACCAATTTACGACCGATGAAATTAAAAAACGCTTTGATGCTTGTGTAGACAACATTATCGAACAGGTGCGGAACACGCCCGACAATTGGGTTTGGAATTATCATAAATCCCCTGAAGATTTGCGGGCTAATCGCGAAAAGGCGATCGCTCTATTTCTAGCAGATTTCGAGAAAGGTAAAACTGAGGATCGCTATGTTGTTGCCGAACTCCCAAAATTAGAGCCAGAAGAATTTCCCGATCGCTATTTTGAGTTAGCGCTATGTTCCCACTTTCTGTTTCTCTATTCTGATCATTTGAGCTATGACTTCCATTTAGAATCAATCCGCGAATTATGTAGAATTTCTGACGAAGTACGGATATTTCCATTATTAACACTTGCTCAAGAGCGATCGCCCTATATCGATCCTATACGCAACACATTAGCCGCAGAAGGAATTAAATCAGAAATAGTTGAAGTAGCTTATGAACTACAAAAAGGTGGTAATCAAATGATTAAGTTTTGGCACTAATAAATAGGAATTAAGAAAAAACAATTGGAACTTATTATCCTTAGAAGTATACTGAAGCGCCTCTACCAAATATCAACAAACAGCGATCGCCCACTCATTCCACAAACCAACGATCGCAACTCTACAAATAGCGATCGCTTTGAAAAATGCTAGAATTATCCGAAAGTTTTAGTGTTTATTATGAACGATCGCGATCGCACAAATATTCAAGGGTTTTTAACTAAGTGGCAAGGCTCACAGGGGAATGAGCGTGCTAATTATCAGACTTTTTTTGATGATTTGTGTGGGGCGTTGGGGGTAGAACATCCGATTCCTAAGGGAACTATGCAGGGTGATCCTTATTGTTTTGATAAGGAAATTAAAGTTTTTCATAAGGAGGGAATTAAGACAAATTTTGTTGATTTCCATAGGGATGGGCATTTCATAATTGAGGCAAAACAGGGTAGTAACACATCTAAGCAAAGTACACCAAGACGGGGGACAGATGGCTATTTGCGGATGATGGAGAAGGCTTTTTATCAGGCTTTGAGCTATACGCCGTTTTTAAACAGCAAGCCGCCGTTTTTGATGACTTGCGATATTGGTTCGCATTTTGAGCTATGGATGAGCTTTAGTGGCAACTATGGCGGCTATGGAGCGCGAGAAGTTATCAAGTTAGAGGATCTTCTTGATCCAAAAATATTCGATCGCTTTGTGGCGATTTTTAGCGATCCGCAAAGTCTGAATCCTGAGAAGTATCGGGCGCGGGTGACGAGAGAGGTGGCGGGGACTTTGGCGAAGTTGGCGAAGTGGCTAGAGGAGCAGGGCAAGGAACCGCAGGAGGTAGCAAATTTTTTGATGCGCTGCATTTTTACGATGTTTGCGGAGGATGTGCGGTTGTTGCAGGGAGAGATTTTTACTAAAAATTTAAAGGAGCGTTGGATTCCTGAACCGAGCCGATTTAAGTCTGAGATTGAGAAGCTTTGGGCAAAGATGAATACGGGTGGCGAGTTCGATTTTGATGTGATTCCGCAGTTTAATGGGAGTTTCTTTGCAAATGCGATCGCTTTTGATTTGCCGAGAGAGCAACTAGAGGTGTTGTATGAGGCGGCGCAAAAGGATTGGCGCGAGGTGGAACCTGCTATTTTTGGAACTTTGTTGGAACGGGCTTTAGAGAAGAAGGAGCGCAGTCGGTTGGGGGCGCATTATACGCCGCGATCGTATGTGGAGCGGTTGGTGCGTCCTGTGGTGATGGAACCTTTGCGAGAGGAGTGGCTTTTGGTTGAGACAGAAGTTAATCGGCTTTTGGTGCTGAAGGATGGGCAGGAAGAACCAACGAAGGCGCAAAGAGATAAGGCGGCGGTAGAGATTCGGGCGTTTTTGGAGCGTTTGCAAGGGGTACGGATTCTTGACCCTGCTTGCGGTTCGGGTAATTTTTTGTATGTGACGTTGGATTTAATCAAGACGTTGGAGCAGGAGGTGCAGATGCGTTTGTTGGATGTGTTGGGCAAAGTTACTACAGATTTATTGGAGGAGTTCGATCCGCGTTTGGCGGGGCGGAAGCAGGTGAATCCTTCGCAGTTTTTGGGTATTGAGATCAATCCAAGGGCGGCTGCGATCGCGGAATTGGTGATTTGGATTGGTTATTTGCAGTGGCATTTTAAGCGCTATGGGACTACGCCGCCGCCTGAACCAATTTTACAGGATTTCCACAATATCGAGTTTCGGGATGCGGTGTTGGATTACGATGGGCGGGAGCTTGATGTTGATGCGAAGACGGGTAAGGTGCGGAGTCGTTGGGGTGGGCGGACGATGCGACATCCTGTGACGGGTGAGGATGTGCCTGATCCGTCGGATCAGGTTCCTATCTATCGCTACATTAATCCGCGTCCTGCGGTGTGGCAAGAGGCTGATTACATCGTTTCTAATCCTCCTTTTATTGGGAATGCAAGAATGAGGGATAGATTAGGTGATGGATATACGGAAACTTTACGCAAGGTTTATCCAGATGTGCCTGATACTGTTGATTTTGTGATGTATTGGTGGCATAAAGCAGCAGAATTAGTAAGTTCAAAAAGACTTGAAAGATTTGGCTTTATTACTACAAACAGTATTTGCCAAATCCGACAAAGAACGGCTATAGATTTTTATTTGAATCACAAAAATCCAATAAAACTAATTTTTGCTATTCCTGATCATCCTTGGACAGATGAAGGAGCAGCAGTAAGAATTTCTATGACTATTGCTGCTTTAGATATTCCAAAAGCACCTAAATTAGTTTATGTTGTAAAAGAATATGATGCAGATTTACCTGAAGATGCGGCTGAACATATTGAGTTAAGAGTACAAAATGTAGGATGTATTTTTAGTAATCTTCAATCAGGTGTAGATTTATCTAGAGCAATTAATCTTCGCTCTAATTTTAACTTGTGTTCACGAGGATTTGAGCTAGGTGGAAGAGGGTTTATAGTTGATCCCAGTGTGGCAGAAAAATGGATATTAAGTCAGCCATTACTAGGCGACTATGTAAGACCATACATAAGTGGTCGAGATATTGTTACTAGATGGGAAAAGGAATATGTAATAAATTTTTATGGTTTGAGTGAAGAACAAGCTGCAAATTTGGGTGAACCATTCCAGTATTTATTAGAGAAGGTTAAACCAGTTAGAGCTATAAATCAAGAAAAATCAAGGCAAGAAAAATGGTGGCTTTTTCGGAGATCAGGAGGTCTAATTCGAGATGCTTTACAAGGATTGAATAGATTCATTGTGACTGTACATACTGCGAAACATAGAGCATTTATCTTTCTAGACAAGAGTGTAATTCCTGATGCGACTATAGTTGTGTTCGCCTTAGATGATTCTTACTATCTTGGTATTCTTTCCAGTTCTGTTCATGTAATTTGGACTTTGGCATCAGGTGGAACACTAGAAGATCGACCTCGGTATAATCAAACCCGTTGTTTTAATCCTTTCCCTTTCCCAGATGCAACATTAGAACAAAAAGAAAAAATTCGACAACTAGGCGAAAGACTCGATCGCCATCGCAAACAAGTCCAAGCCCAACATTCCGAAATCACGATTACAGGAATGTATAACCTCCTCGAAAAACTCCGCAAAGGCGAAGACTTCACCGACAAAGACCGAGAATACAACAACAAAGCCCTAGTCTCCACTCTCAAACAAATCCACGACGAACTAGACAACGCCGTTCTAGAAGCCTACGGATGGGAAGACTTGAAACCATCTTCTCTCTCTCAGACAAGCCCCCCTAGCCCCCCAATTCTGGGGGGAACCGAACCTTCCAATCAGTCAAAGTCCCCCAGTATTGGGGGATTTAGGGGGCTTGACAACTTATCGGGTCAGGGTCTTACCGACTCTCAATCAACTGATAGCCCCCCTAGCCCCCCAATTCTGGGGGGAACCGAACCTTCTAATCAGTCAAAGTCCCCCAGTATTGGGGGATTTAGGGGGCTTGACAATCTATCAGGTGAAAGTCTCACCGAAATCATCCTCGATCGCCTCGTCACCCTCAACGCCCAACGCGCCGAAGAAGAACGTAACGGACTCATACGCTGGCTCCGTCCCGAATACCAAGCACCCAATGAAGTCCGCACCCAAACCGTCATCGAAGGCGTTGGAGAGAGTGAAGAAGTAGCGATCGCCCCTGCCGAAGTCAAAACCTTTCCCAAACAACCCAAAGACCAACTCGCCGCCATTCGCGACCTCCTCCGCACCAGCAACACCCCTTGGACGATCGCCCAAATCGCCACCCAATTTAAAAACGGTGGTAGATATAAAAATGCAATTTCAGAAAATCTCGAACGCCTAGAATGGTTCGGAATCTTACACTGCGATCAAGAAGCACCAATTAAATACTGGCAACACATTGAAACCCAGCAAGCAAGTTGAGTGAAATTACTCTGCTCTATTAGCAAGTTGGCGATCGCTAGCTGTAAAAATTTAGCGATCGCACCAGTTGCATCGGCGGTTGTGGAACTAAAAAATTGATATCAGCATCCTTTAGATCCTATCGAATAGCCGATGAATATAGGTTTGCAAAAATTTAGCGATACCCATTCCCTTAAGCTACTCCCTACGTTTTTGAAGCTCAGAGATATAAAATTGCTCAAGTCGTTGGATATGATTTTTGATGTCGTATTGTTGAGCGCAAACAAACGCATTATGAATGATTTTCTCCCGAAAGTGTGTATCGCTTAAGAGTGCTAATATTCCTTCAGCAATTTGATCGCTATTTTTGTAATCAACAACCCAAGCATTTTCGCGATGGACAGCATGATCCGCCGCACTTCCACCAAGGGTAATTACTGAAGGAACTCGCGAAAGCATCGCATCTACATAGACCTGTCCGAAGGTTTCTTGAATAGAATCCGTTGGTACATGGACAAAAACAGTAAATAGTTTAAACAGCGCAAACAGATCGGCTTCAAACGGAATTTCGATATAATTCTGCTGCGGTAATTGCGATAACTTTTCGCTAATGCTGAGAATATCATCGTATTGAGGAGCGACAATATCTTCCTTACGCGCCTTACGGATTTTCTCTTCTAAATTTGTGCGATCAATTCCAGTTCCTGAAAGGACTAAAAGAGCATTCGGATAAATATTGAGAACCTTTTTATAGGCTTCAATAACATATTCCACACCTTTCCATCGGACATATCTCGCCGCCACTCCGATAACAGGACTTTGGTGATTTCCTAAATATTTAGCTCGCAATTGCTCGATGCGTGAAGTTTCTACATTCTCATATTCACTAACATCAAATCCTGTCGGTATCAGCGTAATCTTGTGTTCGGGAATACCATCTTCGATCATCCCTTCTTTACTTTTATTGGTCACTCCAATCACATTAGTCGCACATTCCCAAATTAACCGATGTTTACTGGCGGCATGGCGGGAATAGTATTTGATGGAAGGATGTTCTCTTGTGAAAATTCGTACTGGAACCTTTGCATAATAGGCGGCTTGCATTCCTGCCAAACTTCCCGCAAACCAATGGGTGTGAACAATATCAGTCTGATTTTTTAGCAAATGATCGTAGAGAAATTTGACCATTTCTGGGGTATTGCTATAGTCTGGATAGGAAGTAACCGTGCAAGGAATATTAAGATCCTGCAAATAAGCAATCATCGGATCGCCTTCATTGAGAATGACATAATCAATGGCAAATTTACTCTTGTCAATATATTTAGCAACTAACTCAAAGGGAACCCAACGAGTGGGATGAGTGAAGATGCAGGTAATTTTAATTTTTTCCTGTGTTGTCATTAGTCGGAACTCAAGTAATTATTTTTTTAATTTATGCAGAGTACTAAACTTGGTCAGGTGTGCCAAATTTTATCAGAAGACGTACAACCGAATATGTGATAATAGGATTATGTGAGATAAATTATTTTTGCCTTAACTCTTGTCACCTATAATTAAACTTAAAATGTCTCATTCTCCTTGGTGGAAATTTTCCGTTGTTTATCAGATTTATATACGCAGTTTTCAAGATTCCAATGGAGACGGTATTGGTGATATATTAGGGATTATTCAGCGACTCGATTATTTAAAATGGCTAGGAGTCGAAGCCCTTTGGGTGACACCATTCTATCCTTCTCCTATGGCTGATTTTGGTTATGATGTTAGCGATCACACTAATGTTGATCCTGTCTTTGGTGACCTTTCAGAATTAGATACTTTGATCGCAGCTTGCCACGATCGCCATCTCAAGATTGTCATTGACTTTGTTGCGGCTCATACCTCCGATCAACATTCTTGGTTTAAAGAATCGCGCAGTTCGCGAACGAATCCTAAACGCGACTGGTATATCTGGAAAGATCCTAGTGCCGATGGTGGCTTGCCTAATAATTGGCTAGGACGTTTTGACGGACTTTCGGCTTGGGAATGGGATGAGAAAACAGAGCAGTATTATCTACATTCGTTTCTCAAAGAGCAGCCAGATGTTAATTGGCGTAGCGCTGGAGCCAAAGAAGCAATGTTAAATGTACTTCATTTCTGGTTGCAGCGAGGTGTAGATGGCCTTCGCGTTGATGCCGCCTATCGCGCCTATAAAGATTTGCAGTTTCGAGATAATCCCGTCAATCCCGACTGGCATCTAGGAATGGAACCATCCGATCGCCTGATTGAAGTTTTTAGCAAAAACATACCAGAAATCCACGAGTATAATCGGATGCTCCGAACGTTGGTTGATCAGTATGGCGATCGCCTTTTGCAAGGAGAACTCTACAAATCCCTAGAAGAAATTGTTAAACATTACGGAGACAATGACGAACTACATTTACCGCTTAATTCGGAATTAATGTCATCGAACTGTCAATGGAATGCAGAAAGCGTCAGAGAAGTAGTCGATCGCTATGAGCGATTACTCCCTGAAAAGGCTTGGCCGAATTGGTCGTTAAGTAATCATGACAAACATCGCCTCGCCAGCAGAATTGGAATTTCTCAAGCAAAAATTGCCATGATGCTATTGCTCACCCTTCGCGGAACACCTACGATCTATTACGGAGATGAACTGGGGATGGAGGATGGCTGGATTCCTGCTGAGCATATCCAAGATCCTTGGGAAATAAAAGCTCCTGGTATTGGTGTTGGTCGCGATCCCGAACGCACTCCGATGCTTTGGGATGACTCCCCTAATGCGGGTTTCTGTGCTGAATCAGTCCAACCTTGGCTACCGATCACCCATGACTACCACAATCTGAATGTCAAGACACAGAAACATAACTCCCGTTCTTTTCTGTCTTTAACGCGATCGCTTTTACATTTACGTCAGCAACAATCCGCCCTACAACTTGGTGATTATATTTCTTTATATTCACCTCCACAACTTTTCTGCTACCGCCGCTTTAACGAGACATCAAACATTCTTATCGCTTTAAATTTCAGTTCTGAATATCAAGAATGGATATTACCGATAGAATTCCGTAACCAATCAACAGTTCTTCTATCTACATTTATGGATCGTCAGGGAGGGCAACTAGGTCAGAGGCTTGAATTAAGAGGAAATGAAGGTTTGATTATCCAGTTATTGCCTATTGGTAATGTATAATCACAGAGATTGACAACGCATTCCATCAAACTACTTTACTAAAATACATCTCCTCATGAATACTGAGCGCACGATCGTTTTCTCCACAAAGCATCAAGTGACTATGAAAGATCAAGTCAC
>JBILGV010000116.1:0-13938 GCA_044350865.1 Pseudanabaena sp.
AGGATAAGCCAACGGTAAACACCAAGTTTTGTCGATTGCCCAAAACAATGCAAACCAAAGCGATGTTTGATGGTTTTGAAGATGCGCCAAGATTTGGTGCGGACAGCATTAAAAAACTTGATTGTGATTCTACTTTCTGTAACGAGGATCGTGAACCCGTGGCTGCTGATAAAGACTCAATTTCAATCAGGGGCGTGTTACCCACAGAATTTGCAAAACCAATACGAATATCGCGTGTCATGGAGTATTACAACAAATAAACTACAGCAAAGATTTACAACTTATTGACCAATATGAGTATATTTGGTCTGTAATTAGATATATGGGAGATATATGGATATTTTCAAGTTATATATTTTCTAAATTTAACTTGGATATCTACACATTTAACCATTGAATAGTTGTGGCAAAAATATGAAATTCCTAATCCCTATTGATGGCTCACAAGCTAGTGAACATGCGCTAGCTAAGGCGCTAACTTTTGCCGTCCCCTTACAAGCTGAAGTTGTTTTGTTAACTGTTGTCGAACCGCTCAGCAACTACGTTCCTGAAGTAATGATGCCTACGGGCGATTGGGTTGGCTGGCGAGGATTGCCTGATGTGGAACTGGAGCGCAAAATTGTGAGTGCTGGTCAAACTTTGTTGCAAAAAGCGCAAGATACCTGTCAAGCGTCAGGGCTGGAGAGTTCTACTCGCTTGGAAATTGGTCAGCCTCGTGATGTGATTTGCATGATCGCCAAAGAAGAAAACCCTGACATGTTGATTTTAGGCTCACGCGGTTTGGGTTCAGTAGAAAGATTGATGCTTGGCAGTGTCAGCGATTATGTTTTACATCATTGCGGCTCTCCAGTCTTGGTTGTACGCTAAAATCCACCAAAAATCACGATCGCTCTAGTAAATTAATCGTGAATACATCAGATATTGTTGTTGATCCCCCCATAGTTCGCAAAGTTCTTGTCTGCCAGCACCGTACTTGTACTAAGGATGGTGCTGGGGCGGTATTGCGCGTATTTCAAGGACGACAAATTCAAAATGTGGTTCAAAGTGTGGTTATAGAAGCCTGTGGATGTTTGGGGTTATGCGGTTCTGGACCTATGGTTTTGCTGCTTCCTGACAATATTTACTACTGGCGGATTACGCCTCAAAAAGCTCAGAAAATTATCGAAACCCATTTAATTGAAAATACGCCAATTTCATCAATGATGCATCCCCGCTTACATCAAAATTAAGCCCAGTATTGCCCAGCAATTGCTGGGCAATTGAAAAGAGCTATGCTTTCTGCGGTATATTCAGGTGCTGTCCTCACAATGCAGCCTTCAAATATATTTACTGTCAATGCTTCAAGTTGCTCTCGTTTATCCTGAAATACCGCCAAATACGGGGAATATTGCCCGTACCTGTGCAGCTACTAATACCCACTTACATCTAGTCGAGCCGCTTGGTTTTGAGATTAGCGATCGCCAACTTAAACGTGCGGGTATAGACTATTGGGAATATGTGACTGTGACTGTGCATCCCAATATTGCATCGCTCCGCGAAGCTTCCGCAGGTGGGCGCTGGGTTTGTTTTAGTGCGCGTGGAACTACTAATTTTCGTGAATTTGTCTATCAAGATAATGACTGGTTATTATTCGGTAGTGAGTCGAGTGGTTTGCCGCCAGAAATAATTGCCACTAATCCTGCCGTATTTATTCCGATGCCACACCCAAAGGTGCGTAGTTTGAATCTTTCTGTCAGTGCCGCGCTGGGTTTATTTGAGGCTCGCCGACAATTGGGATTGTAAAAGATTAAAAACTCCTGCGGGTGTTTTTTTCATGTTTGTCCTGTAAGAGCGATCGCATTGCCTAAAGTTTTGTTAAGATAGTACGTCTGGAATTTTGCGCTTTTTCACAAGTAGTTCTCATAAATCTTTCTCACAAATATGGTCAATTCGGTTCCCACTGCTCAACCCACGATCAAGCCCCTGATCAAAACTACGGTCAAGCCCACGATCGCATTTTCTCACTTGGGTTGTGAAAAGAATCGTGTCGATACCGAGCATATGCTGGGCTTGTTAGTCCAATCAGGGTATCAAGTTGATAGCAATGAAGAATTAGCCGACTATGTGATTGTGAATACCTGTAGTTTTATTGAAGATGCAAGGCGCGAGTCGGTACGGACTTTGGTGGAACTGGCGGAAATGGGTAAGAGAATTGTGATCGCAGGTTGTATGGCGCAACATTTTCAGCAAGAATTACTGGATGAAATTCCTGAAGCGGTTGCCCTTGTAGGGACAGGGGACTATCAAAAAATTGTCGATGTGATCGAGCGTGCGGAAACTGGTGAACGGGTTACAGAAATCACCAAAGTTCCCACCTATATTGCCGATGACACCGTACCGCGTTATCGCACTACCAATGAAGCCGTGGCTTATGTGCGGGTTGCCGAAGGCTGTGACTATCGTTGTGCTTTTTGCATCATTCCCCATTTGCGTGGCGATCAGCGATCGCGCACGATTGAGTCGATCGTCACGGAATGTCATCGCCTCGCTAGTGAAGGCGTAAAAGAAATCATTTTAATTTCGCAAATCACCACCAATTACGGTTTGGATATTTACGGGCAGCCTCGCCTCGCCGAATTATTAATTGCGCTAGGAGAGGTTGATGTGCCTTGGATCAGGATGCATTACGCTTACCCCACAGGCTTGACTCCAAAGGTAATCAATGCCATGAAGTCCACGCCGAATGTGGTTCCCTATCTCGATTTGCCCTTGCAGCATTCCCACCCTGATGTCCTCCGTGCTATGAACCGACCTTGGCAGGGGCGAATTAACGACAAGATTGTGGAACAAATTAAAGCGGCTCTCCCTAATGCGATCGCCCGTACCACTTTTATTGTTGGCTTTCCTGATGAGACAGAGGAGCAGTTCGAGCATTTATTAGAATTTGTCAAACGTCACGAATTCGATCATGTCGGTGTATTTACTTTTTCGGCTGAAGAAGGCACACCCGCCTTTGATCTACCTAATCAAATCCCTGAAGAAGTTAAACAAGAGCGGCGTGATCGCATCATGGCAGCGCAACAGGAAATTTCTTACAAAAAAAATCAAGCTGAAATTGGCAAAACCGTTGATGTTTTAATCGAGCAGGAAAATCCTGATACGGGTGAACTAATTGGGCGATCGGCAAGATTTGCCCCCGATGTCGATGGGGTTGTTTATGTGCGCGATCCGCTTGGCAAAGCAACTTTAGGTTCGATGTTTTCCGTTAAAATTACTGCCGCCGATCACTATGACCTATTCGGTGAAATAGTCTAGCAACTTGCACTGCATAATTTCGTGCTAATTACCATAGGCATTATGGATGACAGCTATTTAATTAGGTTTTGGTATATAAAACTACACAGGTTTTGCAACTCTTATAGCAGAATGAATTGTGTCTTCATTGATAAATACTTTGAGTTAATAGCTCTAAAAAGTAATTGTCAGTGGCGATAGAATTATGTTGAGTCGTTAGATACATCTGTAGTTTGTTAGATTGAACTTTTCTCTAGTCAAACTAGGCTTTATAAGGCAATTTAAGCCTAGATACTACAGTTTTAGAGGGGAAAGTAAAGATGTTCTATCAAATGAAAGATGGTTGCAAGAATGAAAATGTGGGAATAATAATTTCAAAATGAAACTAATGTTTAGTTTGTTATGTCAATCGAACTAATATTATATTTTGGAAAAATAAACTGAATTCAATGCAATCGAATTTGAGTTGGACATTATATCGCGATCGCAAAGTTTGAGGACAGAAAGAATGGACATAATTACGAAGACTAATCAATTATCTCTAAGCCAAGGTCTAATCAGTGAACCTGCCTTTATTATCAAGCTGACTGATATCAATTTTGGGGCGATCGAGGGGGCTGATCTGTTGAACAGGATCGAATCTTGGATTTCAGCAAACATGATGATCAACAATAAAGATGTGCCATTGTTAATCGTGAACATGGAAAATGTGGATTTTGTTGATAGTGAAGGTCTACAAAAGCTCATGGCTTCCTTGAGATTAATGCAAGCACAACAAAGTAATTTACTACTCTGTTCCTTGAAGCCCTCTGTACGAATTTTATTTGAAATCACAAGGATTGACCAATTAATTGGGATTTTTGCAAATTTTGAGGCAGCGATCGCCCAGTTCGATATGAAATTAGTCGCAGCATAGAAAACAGAACAGGAGGTAGAACTTTGCTCTACCTCCTGTTTTTATTAGTATTTTGTTTTTTTAGGTAGGCGATCGCTAGTTGGTGATCTGTAATGACGTGGCGATCGCTCAATCTCACATAATTTATTCAGCCAAAAACTTACTCTCGTCCTTTCCTATTCATCATCAGGATAATTTCATGTCATTTGGAATAATGTACTGAAAATCTTGGTATGAAATAATTTCTACACTGAAATGGGTTTAATATCAACAAATCTGCATCACCTGTCACTAAATAATTTGCATGACCTGAAACAGCTAAATCTAGGAGAAAATTATCTTTTGCATCTCGACAATCATCAAAATGACTAGTGACATCGATTAATTCAACTTTTTCATAAAGAAGTGTCACTAAATCTTTGATCGCTGATTCGGAGAAGTATTTTTTGAATTTTGGACGGTTTAAAACCTCAATCAATTCACAAAATAAATCATCGCTAAATAAAACAATTATTTGACTACTAATAATTGCGTGACTTAACCCACTAAGTGACTTTCCGATGAGAAAGCTGATCCAAATATTAGTATCAATAACAACGCGAAGTGTATTACCGTGCATGATAGTTTGCTTGTCTTACGGCTTCAACTTCGTTAGTAATGTCTTCTAAACTTAGTTCATCAGTTTGAACTGAATTTAAAAGTTTTTTGAATCTCACTGAAAATGTGTCTTTTTCTAGTAGCTGTAATAATTCAAGCTTTTCATCTAGATTGCATTGAGCAATAACGGCTTTAAGTTGAGGGAAATCTATGGAAATTGATACATTCATTTTATATTATCCCGTAAAAACTAATTAATAGTTTGTTGTGTGGCGATCTCATAATGATTATTAGTTATCGGAAAGGTGTGTCCACTTAGCTGAGATACAAACTAGATGATTAGCCATAATTCAATCATTGTATTATGGACTAAAAACTAGAATAGAGCCAACGAAGTATCAGCATCCTTAAAGTCTGCTTGTTTATAGTTTGAACTGCGAAAATCAGTATTTCCAAGAGAACCCACAAATACGGTTTTATCTAGTTTTGCTTTTTCAAAATTTCCAAGAGAGCCAACAGATATAGTTTTATCTTGTTTTGCTTTTTCAAAGCTGGTGCTTCCGATATACGCACAATTATCAAACTTTGCTTCGCAGAGATTAGCTTGATAAAAATCTACATCTTGAACGATAGATCTAATAAACTGTGCTTTTGTAAGAATGGCTTCTCGAAAAATTGCATTTTTAAGATTAGACCTCTCAAAAATTACTTCACTCAACGTTGTAGATTTTCTTATCCCCTCAAAATTAGTTTGGTTTAGACTGGCTTCTTTGAAAGATACTTTTTTGAGAGTAGCACCACTAAAATCAGCCTTATCAAGGTTAGATCTACTAGTATTTTGCCCTGTTTTATCAAAGGAAGAATTTTCTATATCAGAATTTTTGAAATTTGCTTCACCTAGATCTGCGCCATTGAATTTAATGTTTTTTAGTGTTAATCCTTCAAAATTAGCTCCAGTTAATACAGCTTCACTAAAATCATATCCACTAAGTACTTTGTCGTAAGAACCATTTGTACTTATTTCATGTATAAATTTCCACTTTTTATCAATAGTAGTAGTGTTATCAATTACAGCATCCTTCAAATTTGTACGCCTAAATTTTGCTTGACTTAAATCTGCATTTTGCAAATTAGCGTTCATGAAACATGCCAAATAAAGTATCGAGTTATTAAGTTTGGCATCTTGGAGATTAGCTTTTTCAAATTGAGTATGAGTTAAATCTGCATATCGTAAATCACTTTTCTCTAGACAAGCTCTATTAAGTAAAGCATTTTTCAAACTAGCTTTTCTCAAATTAGCACTCTTAAGAATTGCATCACTTAAATTTGTTCCCTGTAATTTCGCCCCCGACATATCAGCCTCATCAAGGTTAGCTCCTGAAATATTAGCCCCTGTCAAATCTGCATTACTAAGCTTAGCATTCTTTAAATCAGCACGTCTAATGTCACAGAAACTCAGATCTATAACTTTACCTTGTAGATCGTGACGAATGTTCCGTCTACAGATTACGATTAATGCTGCTTGAATATCATTTGTTACTGTGTCAATATTCTCTTCTTCTGTTTGATTTTCTTCTTCCTGAACCTGTGGTTTAAATACTGATTTACCTTGTAGTGATTGATCTTTAATATAGGACATCAAAACTTCCATGACTATCCAGTGTTCATCTGGATAAGTTTCAGCAATTTTTTCTAATGCAAAAATCCCTCCAACTCTAACACCTAATTTATCATTGCATAGCTGATCAACAGCTTTAGAAAATCTTTCAGCAATTTGCTTTTTATCTGATATTTCTAAGTTCCACCATGCAGTGTATGCAGTAAGAAAGAAAAATAGACCGCTAACCAACTGAAATAGAGAACTATTTAGTGTATTTTTTAAAGTGATTAAGTCACGACTTATTGCAATGTGGTCTTTTGAATCAATTGAACTATTCTGATTAACCTTTAAGGATTTTATTTGTTTGGCAAAATCTTCTAACTGGTGTTGTTGATCAAACCAGTAAGATGCGCCTATAAAGATAGACACTATGATTAGTCCTAATGGAACAAAACCTTTGAAATTACGCATATCTTTTTCTCTCAAAAAACAATAAATATCGACAGTTTATTTTATCTACATAAATCGTTGTGCGGGTTTTGCCTGTTTGAAAAATCATAGCCCCAAGACAGAATTGAAAACTTAGTGGGATGACCAAATATTTTCTAAATTCAACACAAATCCTAATAAAACATCTTCCCCAGATAAACTTACAGGCGCTTCGAGGATTTCTACAGATTGACCTAAACGATAAATTGCTACACGCTTACGTTCAGGATCGATTAGCCAACCCAAACGACAACCATTATCCTGATATTCCTGCATCTTCGCCAAACCCTTAATCCATGAATCCGTTGGTGACAAAAGCTCGATCGCAAAGTCAGGGCATAGTGGTAAAAACTTCTTGCGTTGTTCAGGAGTGAGGGCATTCCATTTTTCAATGGGTATCCAAGCCGCATCAGGAGAGCGATCGCTACCTCTAGGCAGGGAAAAGCCGCCAGAAGAGTCAAATACCTTACCAAATCGCTCTTGACGATTCCAAATCCCTAAATCGAGATTAATGTCAGAATTCCAAGCGCTAGTTTCGCCACCAGTGGGGGACATAATTACAAGTTCTCCGTTTGCATTGCGCTCTAGTTTAAGTTCGGGGTTTGCCGCGCATAGTTCATAAAACTGCTCTCTGGTAAGTTTCACAATCGGATCGAGATTGACTGTATAAGCGGTCATTGGTTTCACTCCGCAAAGCAACTTTGATCTATTTTAAGCAAATACACTCTATGAAAATCAACAGATAGGGGCGATCGCATAATCTCACATAATTTCTTCAGCCAAAAGCTTGCATCACAAATCAGCTATTCAAGTTTCTGTACAAGTTCTTGTATGTTTGGGACCTGTCTGTCTAACTGAGACTGATTGACTGTGATGTTTCTACCAGATACATTCTTCTGACCAGCAGTCAACGATGAAATTGGAATACCTAATGCCCCTGAAACAACTGATGCAGTATTTGCATCATTCACTTCATACTGAAACATCTCTTTAAAAGCTCTCTGGCTAATTGGGGTCAATGCTCCACTCGGATGAATATAGAAAAATTGAGAAGCACTTCTCCAAACTCCCCATATTTCTTCTCCAATCTCATTTACAACAGTTCTAAAAGCAGATGCTGAAGAACTATTCATCTGCGTCAGTCTATTACCCACATACATATATATTCTGGGTAAAGCCATTACATATCGCTTTGAATTTAGGTGGAATTCTGAGAGGGGATCGCCAGTATGTCTTTGAATACCATAAACTAGAGCAAGCAATGCTTTTACCGCTCTTTTGGAAGAGCCATCAGCAGAAAAAGGAATAATTAATAGCTCTGATGCTGTTAGTGCTAACTCTGTATAAATTGAAAAGCTAGGATTGCAGTCAATAAAAACACAATTGTCGTGGTCATTCCAAGAATTCTGAATATCTGTGATTAGATCTCTTATCCATAAATGAACAATGCGCCAAGCATCTTGTGGACCAGGGTTTGTTGCACTCGACACTCTTGAAGATTGGATCTCTAATTGCTCATCTCCAACTACAAGATAAACATTACTGGGTACAGCATCGTTGTACTGCGCTACTTGCGTAATATAGTTAGAGCCTGTATTTGGGGACATATATGGACTCCGAATGCGCTCCTCAATATATCCTGAAATTGTACGTCTTGGGTTTTGTGTATGAATTTCAGTAAGTCTTGACTCTCCTTGTCCCATCCCTCCGAGAAGCATAGAGGATGAATTAGCTTGTGGACATAAATCAACAACTAAAACTTTTTTGCTAGGGTTCTGTCTAGCATATTCTGAAGCTAACTGAAAAGTTAGGTAGCTTTTACCCACCCCACCTTTGTTGTTCCATATTGCGTAGATTGCCATTATCGTAAAATACCAAATCTTGTACTTGCGGTTATTCTAAACGAAGTGTGACTTTTACTAGTAATACAGATCGTAGTGATTGCTAAAAGCAAAGCGCTTCCTAAAATTAGAGTGACATGGATGATCGCGCATAGATTTTGGTGATTTTGAGTCCTATTCAGCTTGCGTACATATATATAATTTATATGCATATAAATGGTTTTTACGACACTGATCTCAGTAGAATAACTTCACGTCTCCCAATAGTTACAAGGATCGCTCAATCTCACATAATTTCTTCAGCCAAAATTTACCCTTGACCCGTTCATATTCATCCTCAAGAAACCATTCTTGGGCTACTTCATGAGAATCACACATATATTAATTTTGGATTTCACTCAATGATAATTGGAGTGAGTCGCTCTTCAATTTCGTTAAGATAGTCTGTTAATCCTGTATTCTCACTCCTTTGTCGTAATAATTCTAGACTTGTTTCTTCCCAACATTTTTGTTCTCGTAATCTATTGTCATCTGTGAGCCTTTTGACAACTACTTTGGGGTTTCTTTCTCTATCAGGATGTTCAAACGAGTTAGAGCGTAGTCTTTGTGAATCTTTACAAGGATCAAAAGTTAACCCATCTTTTATTTCTTGTAAAATTTGCTCCTCTCCTAAATTTAATGGAATAAATCCATTTAGAACCCAAGATTCCCTCATTCGATCAGCCATGCCAATAATAACTTTAAAGGATTTATCTTCTTGCTCTAAACGTGCTTGCTCAACATCATTTCTTCGTTCAGGTTGATTATCTAAATCACGAATAAAAATGACTGCTTTAATATTCCTCTTAAGTTTATATCGTAAGAAACTGATTAATTTTATGACCTTTCTAGCTGCCTGACCGTCGGTCTTTAATTTTCCGTGGGATCGTATTTTCGGAAAATTAAATTCACTAGAGAAAAGTTTGATTAAATCATCAAGCCTTGTCCAGCAAGAATATTCTGTATTTTCTTTTAATCCACTCCATTGGAAATAGTATTGAAGTTGTTCATAATCATGATTTAGCCATTCAATCTTTTCCAACAATACTCTTTCAGCTAATTTAGTAGCAGTTTCAGCATCTGCTCTACTCTCAACGATTACGACAAATTCACTCATTTATATCTCCGTCAATTACCCAATCTTCGCCTTCTGCATCCCAGAATTCACCAGTAGTTAATGTTTGTCTTGCCCATTCCACATCAGGATGTTCATCTAGTCGCTTAGAACTAGTAAAGCCTAAATTACTGTTACTTAATACATGAACTTGTGAAGGATTTAGCTCGTCAATAATATAAGGCGAGTGAGTAGAAAAAATAATTTGTAAATTCGGATTATCTCGAATAATTTCTTTAAATACAGTAACTAAATCTCGTTGAGCTTTGGGATGAAGCCCCTGTTCAATATCATCGAGCAAAACTAAATTCGGTTGTTTAGGGTTCATCAATACAGTTAATAATCCCAAAGTAAGCATTGTCCCTTCACTAATCGCATGAGCAGGAATGCGCTTACCTGTATTCATATCCAGAAAAATTTCCTGCCCCACTTTCCGATCGCTCTCTTCATAGGAGATTGACTTACCATCAACTTGAATTAAGCGCTGACGATTAACTATAACTTCAGCCCGATTTATCCATATTCTTTCGACGCTAGGAACAATTCTCTGTAACATCCTTTGCAAATCTGCAAATTTATCTGGATCTTCATTACGAAGATTATCTAAAGTTGGAGCTAATCCTGAACCATCAAATTCAACTCTTGGAGTGAGTTCATCACTATAAGCTGCTTTAGCAAGATTGGTAGCGACTAGTTTAAGATGAATTGCGTATTTTAAAGCTTCAGGGATAGGATATGGCGCATTTCCCAACGTACTTGTCCATCCATGTTCAGACCATATCTCCTCATTATCGACTTGGCAAGAAGTGATCGGAAGCCAAGGTTGATTAACCGATTGAATCCATGCATAAGAAGCTTCCCAAGTTCTTTCATGTCCCCACCCACCTTTTGTAGTAACGGACATTTGTGTTTGTCCAATCGTTGTAATAAATTCAGGCGATCTTTCACATTGGAAAATATCTGCAAATGATGAATGATCGGACTCCGCAAGCTGACTGAGATAATGTATCGCTTGTAGTATAGAAGTTTTTCCAGAGCTATTTCTTCCTACAAGAGCGTGTAGGCGTGAATTATCAAAATTAAGCCTTGTTAATTGATGACTTTTAAAGTTTTGAAGCTCTACACTTTCTAACATTCAGATTTTTGATTTTCTGCTGATTTTTACGTTGGACAGTATCATTCTATTTTACAGGAAGTCGTTATCCGAGACACAAATGAATAATCGCCTGCTACACACGACTTCTAACGAAAATCATAGTAATTACTCAATGATTTATTGATAAACACTAAATTAGAATCTATAATAATCATAGAACAATATATTGTTCAAATTACCGATTTGCTGGTTTTTATTACAAACTCAAGCCCCAACATGGCGATATACTTATAACCATCAAGGTATATCTACTTAAACTTCATAACCAATAGAGTCAATTGCTAGAGCAATAGCCCTAACAGTGACTTAAAATAACAAAGATTTGGGATTTGTCGCGCTTAGCACAACAGATCCTAGATAACTAGCAAAAACTAGCATTACTAGCAAAAGCAACAGTTTACAGAGTAAAGAGGCGATCGCAAATCATGGTGATGATTGAAACCAAAGCCGAACGCATGGTCATAAATATGGGACCTCACCACCCATCCATGCACGGCGTTCTCAGACTTATCGTCACGCTAGACGGCGAAAACGTAGTCGATTGCGAGCCAGTACTTGGTTACTTGCATCGCTCGATGGAAAAAATCGCTGAAAATCGCACGATTATTCAATACCTCCCCTACGTGACCCGATGGGATTACCTCGCGACCATGTTCACCGAGGCAATCACCGTCAATGCACCCGAAAAACTAGCGAACGTGCCAGTCCCTAGACGCGCCAGCTACATTCGCATGATCATGCTAGAACTTAGCCGCATCGCCTCTCACCTACTGTGGCTCGGCACATTCGTTGCAGACATCGGCGCACAAACACCATTTTTCTATGTTTTCCGCGAACGGGAAATGATCTATGACCTGTTTGAGGCGGCGACAGGAATGCGGATGATGCATAACTATTTTCGGATCGGGGGAGTCGCTGCCGACCTGCCCTACGGCTGGATCGAGAAATGCGAAGATTTTTGCAATTATTTCACCCCTGTAATTGACGAATACGAAAAATTAATTACGAATAATCCCATCTTCCGTAAGCGTGTGGAAGGCTTAGGCACAATTACTCGTGACGAAGCGATTAACTGGGGCTTGTCGGGACCAATGCTGCGCGGTTCGGGCGTAAAACTGGATTTGCGTAAAGTCGATCATTATGAACTTTACGATGAACTCGACTGGGATGTGCAGTGGGACAATGGTGGCGACTGCCTCGCTCGTTATCTCGTGCGGGTCAAAGAAATGCGCGAATCCACCAAAATGATCCTGCAATGTCTCAAGCAAATCCCTGGTGGCTCGTTTGAAAACCTAGAAGCGCAGCGAGTTTTAGCAGGACCGAAGAGCGAATGGACAGGGATGGACTATCAGTTCATTAGCAAAAAGCCGTCTCCCACTTTTAAGGTTGCATCAGGCGAACATTATGTTCGTGTCGAAGCACCAAAGGGTGAACTGGGTGTCTATATCATCGGTGAAGATAGCGTCTTCCCTTGGCGGTTCAAGATTCGTCCACCTGGATTTATTAATTTACAAATTTTGCCTGAACTAGTGCGGGGTATGAAGCTCGCCGACATCATGGCAATCTTAGGAAGTGTGGACATTATTATGGGTGAGGTCGATCGCTAATGTACGGTGGAATTGATTTACAGAAATCTTTAATCGAAGTTTTAAGCAGTCTCGGATTACCTACGGATGTTGCCAAGGTAATTTGGATGCTATTGCCAATGGCAGTGATGGTTTTGGGCGTGACTGTGGGCGCACTCGCCTGTACATGGCTAGAACGTAAAATTTCCGCAGCCGCCCAACAACGGATTGGACCTGAATATGCGGGACCATTTGGACTACTGATCCCGATCGCTGACGTAGCCAAGCTAGTAATTAAGCAAGGCACGATCCCCGCAAAAGCTGACGCACTGCTCTATACGATCGGTCCAGCCCTTGTATTTACCTCTATATTCCTCTGTTACCTAGTGATCCCATTTGGTCAAAACATGATCATTTCGGACTTAGGCACGGGTGTATTCTTTGTAATCGCCATTTCCAGTATTGCCCCAATCGGACTGCTGATGGCTGGCTATTCATCCAACAATAAATACTCATTATTGGGTGGATTACGCGCCGCCGCCCAATCGATTAGCTACGAAATCCCTCTTGCACTTGCGGTGCTTGCAGTAGCCCTGATGACCAATGGACTCAGCACGATTGACATCGTTAATCAGCAAGCCGAGTATGGGATTTTGTCTTGGAATATTTGGCGGCAACCTATCGGATTTGTCATTTTCATCATTGCTGCGCTTGCTGAATGTGAGCGATTACCCTTTGACTTACCAGAGGCTGAAGAAGAAATTGTGGCAGGTTATCAGACCGAATATTCGGGGATTAGATTTGCTTTTTTCTACGGCGGTTCTTACGCGAACTTACTACTTGCAGGTTTACTCGCCTCAATTCTCTATCTTGGTGGATGGGAATTACCTTTCCCGATTGACCGAGTTAGCGACGCACTGGGCATTGCCCCTAACACTGCATGGTGGCAAGTTATCGCCGCTTTCATTGGTTTAACCGCAACCCTTGTGAAAACCTATGCTTTTATCTTTTTTGCAATTCTTTTGCGTTGGACTGTTCCTCGCGTGCGGATCGATCAACTGCTCGACCTCGGTTGGAAATTCTTGTTACCAATTGGACTCGCTAATCTGCTGATTACCGCAGCCTTGAAGTTAACATTTCCCTTTGCGTTTGGCGGATAGCCTTTAGCCTTTAGCTTTTAGCCTTTAGCTTTTAGCTTTTTAAGCTAATTAATTTTATGGATTTAGGATATTTGGCATTATCTAAATCTACTCAAATAGCTAACAGCTAAAAGCCAATAGCTAACAGCCTCAATTCAACATTTTCTACAACAATCCAACACCATGCTGAAATTTCTCAATAAAGTTGGTACATACACCAAAGATGCTAT
>JBILGV010000117.1:0-13892 GCA_044350865.1 Pseudanabaena sp.
CAAAATGATTTTTGCCCGTTCTACCAGTCTAGCGGCTTTCGTCCGACTCTTACTTATCTCTTCAAGAATTGCTTTCTGCTGTTCGCTGACTTTAATTTCTATTGTTTTCGGGGCTGACATCTCTTTTGCCTCCTACTCACTCTCTTTATATTATCCCTTGTTTTGGCTTCTTATTCTCATAATCTTCACGTTTTGTTACTTCTGCCAGCTTGTACTAGATCCCGCATTTCCCCAGAGCTATCATCAAAAGCTTTCCAACGCGATTATCCAAGCCTCAGAACAAAAAGAAGGAACAAGATATTCCAAACAACTGCATACCGCCCGTTTTATCAAGCAACTTGACTCTGAGGTAGCTAAACAAAAATGTCCAGAATTCCGCAAGTTTTTCAGCAGCCTGACACGACTCACCCAAAAAGTTAAAACTTGAGTGATTGCCAAGGGATTTTGGAATTTTGAGCGAGCATCTGCGCGATCGCGATCGCCCCTTGTTTATTTAAGTGACTAGGATCGGAAAAAAACTCAGATTTATAAGGGATAGCTTGGCTGAGATCGAGATAGGTGAATCCTTCACGCGACGATAGCTCCTGCATCCTGCCATTAAAAGTAGCTTCATATTGAGTCCGAATTGGATCGAGATAAGTCGTGTGCAATGGCATATTCACCACAACCAGTTGAATGTTACTCCGACGACAAAAATCGACAACATTCGCAAAAGCATCAAATTGCGAACCATTAATATCGAAATTGCGATAGTCGAGATCGTAGTCCCCAGGAACTTGAGGATATTTTTGGAAATAGGTTTTGGGATCAAAGACGACATCAAAAGCGACAAACCCCTGCTTATCTAGAGTCGCCGCCGTAGCTGGTGTTGTTGCCGCAATAATCGCCTCACTATTGCTAAGTAAATGCGTATTGCGATCAAAGCTTTTCACCAGAGAGTTTCTGACATCCTGACGGTTATTCGTCGTAGCAAAAATATTAGTAAAGGCTTGAGCGATCGGACTAGATAAATTTTTAGTGGATTCTTTATTGGTTACGAGTGGATCAGGGTTAATTCCTTGCTCTTTCAAGGTTTGTTGTAATTGCTTATAGCCAGATGACGCAGTAATTTCGTCATAGGTGATATCACTGCGACTGCTGTTAAAGGCTCTTAAGCCATCAGCCCAAACGATCATGCGTGGAAGTTGGGGACGCGGTAAAATTTGGGTGATTTGGAGATTGACGACTTTGGCGGTCGCTCCATCTAGTCCTAAATTAAAGGCGCTGATATCTTTGAATCCTTTATTGCGTAATTCTTTCTCCAAAGTACTCGGTTCTATACCGCGTAAAGCGCGAGAACTACCAACGATTATGATATCGGGCGATCGCTTGCGGGTGGTAGTCTTCCAATCAAGTAGGGCTAATTTTTCATTAAATCTAGAAATATTAAAATTAAGAGCAGTTTTATGACTAACTTCCTTTTTGTTAGGAGGATTTTCGAGACTGCCCTGTGGATTTTCTTGCACTTCTGCAACCCGAACTTTGGGCGGGAGAATGGTTTGAGAATATTCATTGAGAAAGCGATCGATCGCTACAGTTGCGCCTAAGCCCAGCGTTAAACCAATTAAACAAGATGGCAAAGATAGAGGTTGAAATGGGATAGAAGTAAGATCAGAAAAATTAGAGGTATTTGTGGTAGATTGCCCAAGCCACTGAAATTGGAAGCAAATCTTGCCAAGTGACAGCAGGCGATCGCCAAAAGCTCTGAACAAATCTCCAACTAGATTTTTGTCACCATCTTGCGAAGGATTTAATTCCAATTCATTTTCTTCAGTAAAAATTGCCGTGGAATCATGATCATCCTGTAAGGTCAGTATTTCAGTCGTATCGCTTTCAATGCCGATCGCCAATAAATCAATCTCAAAAGACCAACTAGGCTTTTTGCTGCCGATTAACCGATGTGAGACGGTCACAGACTGAAAATATTCCGACGAACGCAAGCTTCGTAAAATCTCTAACATCGGTAGCGCGATCTCGGCTTGCAAAATCGGATTGCGCGTTTCACATAGCAAATTGAGGCAATTATTTTGTAATAGTAATTTCAGTTGCAATTTAGTTTGCAAAAGCTTGAGATCTTGCCGAAAACTGGTCAATAGGGCGGCAATAATCTCAGCCGAAGCAATTGCAGACTGAGCGATCGGTAACTCTACGCCCAAAGCCCATGCATCCCCATGCAATTTTAGGCGGCGAATTCCTTCAATAAATAAAATTGAATTTTCTAGATCCTGTGTACTTACGGCGATCGCTTCTAAAATTTCCTTAGCACTGCTTACCTGCGGATCTTGCGTGTAGAGATAGAGGCAGTCCCCTTTTTGTTTAGTATGTGAAAGTTTCAGTCCTGCCAATTCCTCAGATAAGGCGCTCGGTGACTCTAGCTCCAGATTAATGATTGATTCAGGAGTTGGCTCAGGAGTTTGATCTGTAGTTATATCTGCCGATGGTAGATTTAGATCTTCTGTGGCTTCTATGGCTTCTACATCGCCTGTGGCTTCTATGGTGGCTTCTATGGCGGCTAAGGGTAGTATTTTCATTAGTTGTTAAGCGATCGCCAAAATGAAAATTTCGTTACAAAAATAGCATGATAAGTAACTAGGTGCAAGTTGCGGATTTTAAGCATTTTTAAGCATTTTTAGGCACTTGCAAGATGTAAACTCGCCCGTTGCAGAGCCTGCCTCAGTGTATCTATTCTCACTGGCTTACTGATGTAATCATACATTCCCGCCGCCAAGCAAGCTTCCTGATTTTCCGCAAGAATATTCGCGGTCACAGCAATTATTAAAGGTTTATGAAATGGAAATAGTTCATGATAAATATGTTTAGCCGCCTCTAATCCATCCATTTTTGGCATTTGAATATCCATGAGAATAACATCATAATTAGAACTTTGTAGCTTCTCTAATACCTCAATCCCATTATTCGCAATGTCAGCTTTATATCCGCAAGTTTCAAGCATTTTAAGAATAATTTTTTGATTTACAATGCTATCCTCCGCAATTAGCAATCTTAGTTGATCTGGCAAGAATTTCTCTTTACTATCCGTATTCACAGATTTAGACACTGATTGATTCTCATTGATAATATTCCTAAGCGGTTGTACAGAATTAGCTTCCACTAATTCAACTGCAATATAAAATCTAAAAACAGACCCTTGACCGACAATACTTGATACAGATATATCCCCATCCATAAGGTTGACAAACTGTCGGCTAATCGACAGCCCTAATCCAGTGCCTTCATAGGCTTGTCGTCCAGATTTCGACTGAAAGAATGGTTGAAATATATTCTCTAAATTTTCCTCTTCTATCCCTAAGCCAGTATCTTCCACTTCAAAATATAGATATTGCCTTTGGGAATCATTGCTAAGTTGGAAATTGTTAGTATCACTTGATATCCGCAAAGTAACTTTGCCTGACGATGTGAATTTAACAGCATTGTTAAGTAAATTAATTAAAATTTGTCGTAGTTTTAATTCATCAGTCCGAATCAATTTAGATAGATTAGTGTTATTTTCAATAACTAGAGATAATTTCTTTTGTCTAACTTTAAATTCGATAATTTCGCTGACTGTTTTGATGAGATCGCCAATGTGAAAATCACTTATGTTGAGAATCTGACTACCAGAGTCAATCTTAGACATGACTAAGACGCTGTTAATTAGTGCTAGTAAATGTTCACCACTACGATTAATAATTTTTAACTGTTCAGATATTTCTTCTGTCACCTGATTATCATCAAGGATTAATTGCGTAAATCCTAAAATGGCATTCAAGGGAGTTCTTAATTCGTGACTCATATTCGCCAAAAATAAACTCTTGGCTTTACTTGCTTCCTGAGCAACTTCCTTGGCTTTTTGCAACTCCACATTAGTCATTGTTAGTTCCGCAGTTCTATCAATGACTTTCATCTCTAGTGATTCGCTGAGTTGCTCCAATTGAGTATTGATTTTGCGGAGTTCTTCATTCTTAGATTTTTCAAATTCTTGTAATTGCCCGATCGCTGTTACTAATGTATTCGCTAAATAACCAATCTCGTTAGAAGGCAATGATTTTGGCAGGATAACAGTTCCTGTGTTTTTACTTTGGGCGATCGCGCTGTTTAGCTTTTTTAAAGGTCGGAGTGCATATATTTGAATGAGCAGCACCATCAAAAATAAAATCGCCAAAGTTCCCACCATCATGGTGATTGTGGATGTTAAAAAAGTCTGCCAAGCCTCTTGCTGAACTTGTTGGAGGTCGATCGCGGTAATCGCTAAACCACGTCTATCGATATGGTTCTGCCCTGTTTTGGCGAATAGACTGCTGCTAAATGGCAAAATATGCACGATTGCGGCTTTGCCGTTAATTCTTGTTTCCACAACAACTTCCACTCCAGTTGTCGCCGCCTTATCCAAATAAGCCAGAAGTTCTGGATGTAGTGACGCATAACTCTTTTTACCATCAGATTGATCTTGCGTGACCATAGTCTTGCCATTTGGTTCGACTATGGCAACCTCCAAGACTGTCGGTAAGGTGGCGTAGTTTTGTACCATGCGTTGCAGAATACTCTCATTGCCATATTCAATTAGCCCCTCTGTCGCAAATTCTAAACTACGGGCGATCGACTGTGCGCGTCTCTGCACCTGCTGTTCAAGATCATTTTGTAATAATCGATAGTTAATCCAAAGTGTTGAGATACCTACGACCACCAGTGATAATCCAAAACCAATTAGAAGTTGTCGAGAGAGGCTTTTTTTCATGGTTTCCATTCTTTAATGGCGGCAAGTAATGGCGTAGGATTAATTTCTACATCATCGCGAATAATTCTTGCATGTCGGAGATCTTCCCTTAATAGTTTAGCTGATTCTTTGGTAGCTTCTAATAAACGACCATTGGGCGCAAACATTCTTTGATTCATGGCGATGTCTCCTTTTTTTAATCCCGCATAATCGATCGCCGCAGTCTCTTTCGTTTGTTTGATTTGTCTGCCAATCGATTCAAAGACTTGATCGGGAATCGTATTTACGGCATGGATGGCATCGAACCAAGCCATAATAAATTTAGTGACTGACTCTTGGTTGGATTTCATCGTATTAGCACCCGTCACTAAACTATCAATCACTAAACTGTCCACATCTTTTGTAGTAAAAATAACTTTTCCGCCGATTTGTTTGGCAGCTTTACTTAATGAAGGCTCCCAAACAACTGCTGCGTCCAGCTTGCCAGCTTTTAAGAGTTCTATTCCTCGTTCATTAGATACATCTTGAATCTCGACATCTTCTGGCTTTAGCTGTTGTGATTTCAATGCTTCTAGCAAAATCAAATGGGTAACAGTACTTAGTTTTGCACCAACTTTTTTGCCCTTCAAATCCTTGACCGATTCAATTCCCGCCCTCGCGACAATGCCATCGGAACCTGCGGATATATCCGCCACTAAGACAATTACGGGTTTATCATTATTAGAGTCAACTTGCATGACTTCCCAAAGTGGGACAAAGCTCATGTCTTGAGCGCCTCTGATTGTGGCTCGAATATTGTCCTGTTGATTATTAAACCGAATTAGCTCAACATTTAGCCCCCGTTTCTCAAACAATTTAGCTTCTTTGGCATATAGAGCGATCGAGTAGCCCGGCCAGCTATTCATCCCTACGCGCATAGTTTTCAATTCTTGTGTCTGTGAACATCCATTGAATAGGATGGCGATCGCAAAAGTAAGTACAAAGAGTACTTTCCAAATGCTCTTGCTTATTTGGCTCTTGTTTGTTTGACTGAGAAAATTATTTATTGACATAAAATGAATTTATAAAGAAACTTATAACCCTAAACCCGTTTATTCCCTGTGTCATTTTACATTGCTTCTGATATGTGTTTGCCAATTCTTTATTCTTTTCGCCGTTGTCCCTATGCTATTCGCGCAAGGATGGCGCTTGCCTATGCGGATATTCGCTATGAACTACGCGAAATTTCTCTAAAAAATAAGCCGAAGGAGATGCTAGAAATTTCCCCCAAGGGAACTACGCCTGTAATGCAGATCCTTGATGCGTCTCAAAATTTTATGGTGCTAGAAGAGAGTTTAGATATTATGCGCTGGGCGCTGAAACAATATGATCCCCTTGCTTGGGGGGATTTGTCAGATGCGGATCTGGCGATCGCTAATCAACTAATCACCACAAATGATCGCGAATTTAAGCAAGCGCTCGATCGCTACAAATATGCCAATCGATTTCCTGAGCGATCGCCTGAGTTTTATCGTCAACAAGCGGAAGAGTTTCTAAAAGTTTTGGAGGGGAGACTTTGTGAAAACAGTAAATTTGTGAATGGTCAATTTTTAATGGGCGATCGGCAAACTTTTGCTGATGTAGCGATTTTCCCCTTTGTGAGGCAGTTTGCTTATGTGGATATTGAATGGTTTAATTCTAGTTCTTATCTACATTTGCAAAACTGGCTCCGATGGCACGAAATTAGTGCTTTATTTGAATTAGTGATGCAAAAATTTCCTCTATGGGAATCAGAATAAAAATATTAAGTAGCTGGTTGCAATTAAATATAAAATGTTTGTGGTACGGGCATCTTGCCCGTCAACAGGCTAGAAGCCTGTTACACGGTCTCAGGGCTTAGTTTAGTTTGGCGCGTTGCGATATATTGATGGAGTCGTCCGTTAGTTATCTGTCATTATGCAAAAATGGTTTAATACTGCTGGTCCTTGCAAGCCCGACATTCACTACATGCTGTCGGCTACAGAGCGATTGCCTGAAATCAAACAATTAATTGCTCAAGAAAATTACTTTGTCATTCATGCGCCAAGGCAAGTGGGTAAAACTACAGCAATGCTGGCACTTGCCCAAGAATTAACTGCTAGTGGTCAGTATACGGCGGTAATGTTGTCTCTGGAAGTGGGGGCGGCTTTCTCTGATGATTTGGGAGCAGCCGAACTGGCTATTTTAGGGGAGTGGAAACAATCGATACGGTTTCGTTTGCCAAAAGATCTGCAACCTCATAAGTGGTTAGATGCTGAAGCGGGTGCGCGGATTGGTACAAACTTGAGCAACTGGGCTGAACAATCAGCCCGTCCATTAGTGGTTTTTTTAGATGAAATTGATGCCTTGAGTAATGAAACTCTAATTTCTGTATTAAGACAAATCCGCTCTGGTTTTCCTAATCGTCCACAGGGATTTCCGCAGTCAGTTGCTTTGGTGGGGATGCGTGATGTGCGAGATTATAAATATGCTTCTGGAGGGAGCGAGCGCCTAAATACTTCTAGTCCTTTTAATATCAAAGTACGCTCTTTCACGTTGAGTAACTTTACTCTTGAGGATGTGAGAAAACTCTATCAGCAACATACTGAAGCAACAGGACAAATATTTACACCAGAAGCAGTTGATTTAGCTTTTCATTTGACACAGGGACAGCCTTGGCTGGTCAATGCGATCGCTAAGGAAATTGTGGAATATATTACGAAAGATACATCTATTCCCATTACTGCTGAGTTAGTGAATCAAGCTAAGGAAATACTGATTAAGAGACAAGATACGCATCTGGATAGCCTTGCGGAAAGACTAAGAGATGATCGAGTCAGAGCAGTGATTCAGCCTATTCTCGCTGGGGAGGAACTACCAGATGTGCCACAGGATGATATTCGCTACGTTTTAGATTTAGGGCTTTGTACTAACGAAAATGGTTTGGCGATCGCTAATCCTATTTATCAGGAAGTGCTTCCTAGAGTGCTTGCCTATGTAACTACTGCTTCTATTGGATATATTCAACCAATCTGGCTGAGTGAGCAAGGTGAATTTTTGCCCGATCGCTTGTTGGAAGCGTTCTTATTATTCTGGCGGCAGCATGGAGAGCCTTTATTTGGAAGTACGCCCTATCCAGAGATTGCACCTCATATTGTATTGATGGCTTTTCTGCACCGTGTTGTTAATGGTGGTGGCACGTTGGAGAGGGAATATGCCATTGGTTCGGGAAGAATGGATATCTGTTTGCGCTATGGTAAGGTAACTATGGCGATGGAGTTGAAGGTTTGGGGTGATAAAAGACCAGATCCACTTAAGGAAGGTTTGCCCCAGATCGATAAGTATTTGTCAGGTTTGAGTTTGGATACTGGTTGGTTGGTGATTTTTGATCGCCGTTCTGGGTTGCTTCCGTTAAGCGATCGGACTACGACGGAGAATGTCATTAGTCCCGCAGGTCGGGAGATTATTGTGATTCGAGGCTAAAGACTGCTTGCTATAAGTAGTTGGTTTCAATTAAATATAAGATGTTGTGGAACGGGCATCTTGCCCCTCAACAGGCTAGAAGCCTGTTCCACTATCTAACAATTAATTAAGTCCACCTACTTAGACAATTTTTAAATGGTTTCTAAAAAAGTTTGAATTTTCTTAGTGAAGATATCTGGATTCTCAAAATGAATATTGTGACCGCAATTAGGAATAATCTCTAGCTGCGAAAATTTACATAATTGCGCCATTTGTTGATTGATTTGCACAAATTTAGAATCAAATTCACCAACTAATAAAAGAAAAGGAATCTCGTTTTCTGGTAACTTTTCCCATAATGATGGCTGCATTCCCGTACCTAGATAGCGCAAAGACTTAGCCAACTCACTCGGTGAATTTTGTAAGCGTTGCTCTAATAATTGCGGAAAATTTGGATGCGATCGCAGATTGCCGAATATTTTTTGTTGATACCAATCTTCTAAAAATAACCGAAATTCACCAACTTCTAAATTTTCTAATTTATCCGCTAGTTGTTGATCACGGGCAAGGCGATCGCTTCTTTCCGAATCAGTTCGCAAACCTGCGGATGCAGATTCCAAAACAACTTTACGAAAATATTTAGGAAAATTGATCGTCAAATATAGCGCCACTCTCCCACCCATTGAGTAGCCCACTAAAAAGCAGCGCTCTATATACAGTAATTCTAAAAACTTGATAATTAATCTGGCAGTGAACTCTATTGTGTAGCAACTATTTGGACTGTAGCAGCTATCTTGATAAGTAAATTGATCTGTACCTTGGTTAGTTAGATCGGTTTGACCATGTGATGGTAAATCGATCGCTACACAATAAAACTGCTGAGATAAATTTGCGATCGCGGGTTGGAACTCATGGCGATCGCCCATAAATCCATGTAAAAACAAAATTACAGGATTGCTGGATTCGCCATCCAATCGGTAGCTAAGCCAATAATTATCAATTTTGATTTTGAACATTATTAGTTGGCGGTTAAAACCTTAGATTTTAAATATCTTAGATTTTAAAGGCGCTTTTAATGGGCGGCGACAGGTTCGCGCACAGGAATTACGGTGACAGACTTAACATCTTTACTCTGATTACGAGTATCGTTAATGCTAACCACTGTATAGGTTTTGGTGTTGTCAGCACGAAACACATCGCCGACGGACAAAGGTTTGTTGTAGTTCAATGCACCAATAAAGCGTTGGTGAAGATCGGTCATTAAGTACTGCATAAGTTACCCGTTAGATATTCAAAGATGGAAAATGCGATCGTAATGCCCCGTTTACATCTTGTAATTTATAGGATGTAAATGAGTGGATGTTACTTCTGCCATCTGTATACCACTGTTTTCGCAATTGGTATATAACATTTCTTATATTTTTTTGTAAATTAGTCACTTTTTATCAAAAACTTAAAGGTGTGCTGCGAATGTATAAGTAGTGCTAAAGCCCCGAATATGACCATTCTGCGATTATTTTGTGACTCTTCTATGACCTCATCGCCTACCCCCGAACTAGAGCTTGACTATGCGTTAAGTGCATATGACTATGAATTGCCCAGCGATCGCATTGCCCAAGATCCAGTTACACCAAGGGATACATCACGGCTACTAGTCATTCATCGCGATCGCACCGATAATCGCAGCAATAATTGCAATCTAGCGCATCATCACTTTTACGATCTGCCGAATTTTTTGCAAGCTGGCGATTTATTAGTTTTTAATAACACCAAAGTTATTCCCGCCCGAATGTATGGGCATAAGCCAGGAGGTGTGGCTGTAGAAATTTTGTTGATGGAGCCGACAGGACACGATCGCTGGCTGGCGCTGGTCAAACCAGGAAAGCGTTTGCCAATTGGTAGCACGATTATATTTGCGGAAAATGTTCGGGCTACGGTTGAGGGCATAGACGAAATTACAAGGGCAAGAGAGTTACAGTTTCATATCCCTGCGGGGGCAAATCTTGATGATCTAATCGAGCAGCTAGGTACAGTGCCTTTACCGCCCTATGTCACGGATTCGCATACCGATACCGCCCGTTATCAAACCATCTATGCCAAGATCTCAGGGGCGATCGCTGCTCCTACGGCAGGGCTACATTTTACCGATGAGCTATTCCAGACATTGCAAGACAAGGGGATTGATAAAGCCTTTGTGACTTTGCACGTGGGGATCGGCACGTTTCGTCCTGTGGAGACGGAGGATATTACTCAACATGTCATGCATAACGAGTGGTGTGAGGTGACACAGGAGGTGATCGATAAAATCAAAGAGACGAAAGCGCGAGGTGGACGGGTAGTTGCGGTGGGTAGTACAGTAGCGCGATCGCTAGAGAGTGCTAATTTTGAAGCATTTAGGGGTAAGACTAATTTGATGATTTATCCCAGTTATGAATGGAAAGTGATCGATGCAATGGTTACAAATTTTCATTTACCGAAGTCAACCTTGTTAATGATGGTGGCTTCCTTTTTGGGTAAAGATGGACGCAAATCGTTGATGTCGATTTACCAAGAGGCGATCGCTAATGAATACCGTTTTTATTCCTTTGGTGATGCGATGTTAATTCTGTAAGTAGATAGCCATAAAGCAGTATATTTTTAAATCACTGCCAGATAGTTTCTCCTTACTTCAAGTGCCATGTCCCAAACGATCGCCGATATTAATGCCAAAATTAAAGCGGGTCAGGCTAAAGTCCTCACAGCTACTGAACTTAAAAATCTGGTTGCAGATATCGGTGTCACCCAAGCAGCCAAACAAGTTGATGTCATCGTCACAGGCACATTTGAACCGATGGAATCATCGGGTGCAATTCTTAACTTGGGGCATACCGATCCACCGATTAAGATTCGCACTTGTTGGATCGATGGTGTTCCTGCATATGCGGGGTTTGGAGCCGTTGACATTTATTTAGGTGCAACTCAAGAGGCTGATCCGACGGATGAAGCGCCCCAATATCGCGGCGGTGGTCATGTGATCGCCGATTTGATCGCGGGTAAAACCGTCAACTTTAAAGCGATCGGGCATCCTAATGATTGCTATCCCCGCGCCAATTTTGAGACGACAATTACCAAAGACTCCATTAATCAGTTCTATCTATTTAACCCCCGCAATCTCTATCAGAACTTTATTGTCGGCGTAAATGGAGGAGAAGAAACTCTTTACACCTATTTGGGACCACTGCAACCACGTTTAGGAAATGCAGTTTATTCCAACCCTGGGGCAATTTCGCCATTATGGAACGATCCTGATTTGCAATTAATTGGGATTGGTACGCGCATCTTTATGGGCGGTGGGGTTGGTTATGTCGCATGGGAAGGAACCCAACATTTCCCATTGCAAAAACGTTTAGAAAATCGTACTCCCATTGGTCCTGCGGCGACTTTAGCATTGATTGGTGATGCGAAGCAGATGACCCCAGAATGGGTGCGCGGTTGCTATTTCCGTAATTATGGCGCTTCATTAATGATGGGTGTGGCAGTTCCTCTGCCTGTAATTGATGAAGAGGTGGTAGCTAGAGCCGCAGTAATGGATGAGCAGTTGGTTGCGCCTGTAATTGATTTCTCAATTCCGCGCCGAGTCCGCCCAATTTTTGGTTCTGTATCCTATGCTCAACTCAAGTCTGGCAAAATTACGATCGCAGGATCAACGGTGCGGACTGCACCTCTAGCTAGTCTCCATCTATCAGAAGAGGCGGCAAAAACTCTAAAAGCTTGGATTGTGAAGGGAGATTTTACACTTACGGAACCTGTGGCGATGTTGCCAAGCGATCGCAGTTTCCTATCGCAAGATTTGCGTGGTTTTTAGTTAAATACACAGAAAAATGGTAGGGGCAATTCATGAATTGCCCCTGCTTTCATGTTTAATTTGCTTCGCGATCGCTCTTTCCTCCAGATAACTCCAATTCATCGGCTTTTCTAGTATCTGCTTCCGCTTTATTAAGATCACCTAACTTACGATAAACTTCACTTCTTAAAAAGTAGGCGGTGTAAGATTTCGCATCAAGTTTAATCGCTTGATTTGCTTCAGCGATCGCTTTTTGATAATTTTTTATCTCCAAATAAAACTGTCCCCGCGCTACAAATATCTGAGGATTTTTGGGTTCTAATTTCAATGCTTGATCAAAATCGGCAAGGGCTTTGGCGTTATCCCCTAACTGTCCCTTAGCCGTAGCTCGCATTAAATATGCATTAATATCTTTGGGATTGGATTTTAGAGTAGAAGTAGTTTCCGCAATTATTTTTTGATTGGTAAGATTTTTGGCAATTGTATTGTCAGCGCGTGAACCTTTCAGATCATTTTGGCTACGCTTGATTTGTCCTCTCAATGAATAGCCATCCGCAGATTTGGGATCGAGTTTAATTACTTGATTGGCATCGGCTAGAGCTTGGGGAATATTTCTTAAATAAATGTAAGCCCTACCGCGATCTAAATAGGCTTTAACATCTTGAGGGTTGGTTTGAAGCTGACGAGTCGCAGCTTCAACCTTTTCTTGCATTTGTTCTTGCAGTATAATCTTGGGATCTTTACCGATATATCGCAACGATTGCGCCATCGAGATCCAAGCTTTGGGACTCGGAACGATCGCATATAGCCCTCCCGCCATACCACCTAAAAGACTCACCACATAGACAATACTTAACAGCAATCTAGTTTGCCAAGATGCTGACTTTTCTTTTTGAATATCAAGAATACTCTTAGCGATATTACTCTTTTGAGCAAATGCAAACTTGTGATAGGGCGGCTGTTGGAGACTTTCAAAAATACGTTGAATTAAATTGGTGCGATCGCTAGGTGGATTATTCCGAAAATTACTTTGTAATTTATTTTGTAACTTCGCAATTTGAAAACTATAGGGAATCGACAAGGCAATTAAAAGCGCAAAGACCAAAAATAATGGTTGCTGCCAACCAATTAAGAGAAGTATGCCAACCCCAAAAGTCTTAAACAATAAGCCCAAATAAGGATTACTAGAAAATAATAACAGGTCGGCAATCTGTCCGCCATCAAGGGGATAAACTGGCAGAAGATTAAATAGATTTAAACCGATTAACGTCCAAGCTAATGGCAGTATCCATGATGGCTTGTCAGAGTTTAAGCCAGAATTAATAATTTCAAAGGGATTTTCATTGCTAAAGGCGATCGCTAAACCAATTCCGATAATTAGCCCTGGGACTGGTCCCGCTAAAGAAATCAACACTTTTTCAGTTAGGGAAGCATCTTCTTTTTTAGCTGTTGCTAAGGCTCCCAGAAATGGAATAAATAGCATCGTTACATCGCGATAGCCAAACATCTTCATTGCGAAAACGTGACCGCCCTCATGGAATAGCAATACACCGACAAAAATAAACAGGCTCTGAAATGAGAATCGAGTCGCATAGACCGCAACAAACATCGCCAAAGATCCTAATAATAACCATCGTTGTAGCTTTGGTGAAATTTTGGTAGGTGGCTTGTCAATCTGTTCCTGAAATTTAGCGATTTCTAATTCTAAGCTAGGACTTTCTGCTTGTCCAACAGCGATCGGCTTCGCTAAAAACACCGAGAACATTGTGGACAAGGCTAAGGGCATATTGATCAAAGCCATTCGCAACACAACTAACCAACTCAAACGAGTTGCTATTTGAGGTTCTACCCATAAGA
>JBILGV010000035.1:0-39574 GCA_044350865.1 Pseudanabaena sp.
TTAAACGACAAGCCTATGGTTTTTTGAATTTTATGAATTTTCGTTCTAGATTATTAGCCTGCCTTTCTCATTAGTTTTACTTATCCCCTCAAACCCAGAAGAGCCTTTATTCCAAAGGGATTTAGCCTACATTCTATTTAATAATCAAAGTAGAATATCATTTGATATTAGTTTTGATGGTGAGCAAGAAAGTCATGTTGTTGCCAAATATAAAATCCGAACCAACGAAAGTCCTAAAGATATTTCATTATTAGGTAGTGGTACATTACAACTAATTGAAATACTAGTTAACTTTTATCTCGTAGACTTGCAAGGTAAAGAACTTCGATTGGTTATGCTCGATGAGCCTGATAGCTATATTCATCGTGACATTCAAAAGCGTTTAATCGAAATAATTAGTAGATTTGCTAGCAATACTCAAATTATTATTTCTACTCATAATGAATCTTTTATACGTTCAATTCCTGTTGAACAACTATTTCATTTAGATGGCAAATCTATCGGTGAATATCACCCGATCAATGAAACTGAAATCGAGAAATTACAACCACGCTTTAAGGGGATTTATCCATCCTTAATCAATCCGATTATTCGCACAGTTGGTGAAATAACGGGATTAGATTTTATTAATGCTATAGAATGCGATCGCTTGATTTTTGTCGAAGGTGAAGACGATGCTAGATATTTTAATGTGTTGCTAAAACAGCAATTGGGGATTAGAAAGCGATATATGTTTTGGGTGTTGGGAGGTATTAGTGAAGTATTTGAAAATATACTTGCCTACAAAACTGTATTTTCGGCGATTAAAAATGGTCAAAATCTATGGCAAAAATCCTGTGTAGTGATTGATAAGGATTATCTTACCCATGCTCATCAAGAGGCAATTATTATTAAATTTAAAGAGAAATATCAACTAGATGTATTTAGTTGGGAAGCTTATACATTTGAGTCTACTATTTTTGAAGATTTAGAATTATTATCTTCTCTGATTAGCCAATGGCTAGAAATTAAAACTAATAGCGAAATTGATAGAAATGAAGTATTGATATCTCTTCAAACTGAATATGCCAAGATTCATTTAGCATTGCGGACAAGATATACTGATAAAGTTATTGAAAAAGAAGCTCATAGTTACAGAACTATGAGAGACAAAACAAATAGTTTATTTGGCAAGCCATCGATTATTCGACAAAACGATATTGAATTAACTAATTTAGTCAGAAGAAATTTACAGAACACCTTAGAAACAGGTAATTATTATTGGTTAATGCGTAAAGATGATGTTGAATTGGTTATTAATACCGTTACTCAACGATATGGAGTTAAGTTTACCTGTGAGAGTGATTTGATTGAACTCATTAAGGCTGTCACAAAAGCTACTTGGATGAATCAATGGAATTTCTTGAATAGACTGTGATGTTTTTTGTGCTTAAGGAATATTTGGAGTGGTCGGAGGACTGACGCGCTGTTTTTTGAAGGCAGGTTTGATTTGCTCAATCGGTGAGGCGGATGTTGCGGGAGTAGTCGCAAGTTCACGATCTGGCACAATGTAAATTGTTTCTACTTGTTGATTATCTTGGGGAGCCGCCAGAAATTTGCCTTCACTAACGAGATAGGTGATGGTTTGCGCCTTGATGCTATTTACACCCTCCTGCGTAACTACAACATTGCCTGTCAAAACTACACGCTGTTCCTTGGAGAAATATTGAGCTTGCTCAGCGATCGCATCAATTTGTCTCGCAGGATAGGTCATTTTTACATTACCCGTAGCTGTGACTACACCCGTAATCGAGTTTGCCTCTTGGACATCTGCACGAATTGTGAGAGCCGTATTCGCATTTTGGGCTTGAGTTGAAGATAAACCGCTAGCAGCGATCGCTACAAGTGAAATAGCAAATAGAAATAATTTGGTGATTGATAATTTGCGCTTGGTAATTGATAACAGGTTTTTCATTTTTACTTTTTACTTTTTATTTTTGCTTTGATATAAATTCACAATCACATCTACCACTTCTTCTATGGTTAGACCATCGGTATTTACTAAAACTGCATCTTCCGCTTGGGTTAAAGGGGCATGGGCGCGGGTGGAATCTTGCCGATCTCGTTCGCTAATTTCTTTCTCCAAGGTGGCGAGATCGGGGGCAACTTGACCTTGGGCAAGCAGATCGGCATGACGGCGTTTAGCGCGTTCTGAGGCTGAAGCAGTTAAGAAGATTTTTACTTCTGCATCAGGAAATACATGGGTTCCAATGTCGCGCCCCTCCATGACTACACCGCCTGACTGACCAATGATTTGCTGCTGTTTAACCAAAATTTCGCGTACAGCAGATTGAGCGGCGATCGCTGATACGTTGGTGGTAACTTCAGGCTGACGGATGGCGGTAGTAACATCTTCATCATTGAGCCAGACTTGCATCGGCTGCCCTACGATCGCATTGGCAAAAAGTTGAATTTGCGATTTACTGGCGATCGCTTCCACTTTTGGGTGATCATTTAAATCAATCCCTTCTCGCAACACCGCCAAAGTGACGCTGCGATACATGGCTCCCGTATCTAAAAATAACAAACCTAACTTATTGGCAACCAGTTTTGTCACCGTGGATTTACCAGCTCCTGCGGGACCATCAATGGCGATGATTGGTTTTCTAGGGGTGATGGTCTGACTTAGCAAAATATTATCGATTAAACGTGTATTTCCAATTCGAGCGGCGATCGCCAACATTAACTCGGAACTAGAGGTAATTGTATGGCATGGTTGCATGGTTTTGACATCAACTAGCTCAATATACTCTAGGGCGATCGCGGGTAGCTTAGACAAATAATCACGAGAAGCTGCAAGGATCGCTGATGGTGAAATTTGCGAGCTATTTTGAGAGCTATCTTGGGAAAATATTTGTTTGCCTTTTAACAAGCTTTGATAAAGATGGGGCGCAAGCAAGCGATCGCTCTCTGATAAATATTGATTACGCGAACTGTAGGCTAAGCCACTCAGTTCACGCAAGGTTGGACAGCCAATAATCTCGACAGGCAGATTTAAATCATTAACTAAGCGGCGAATAATCGCCAGTTGCTGACCATCTTTTTCACCGAAATAAGCGCGATCTGGCTGCACGATATTTAAAAGCTTGGTTACGATTGTCGCTACACCCTGAAAATGTCCAATACGCGATCGCCCACACATAATATTCATCATTTCGGGCGGTGGGATTACTTGCGTCACATGAGGATCATTTACGCCAATTTCCTCAGCGCTCGGCGCAAAAATTGCATCTACATCTGCTGTCTCACAAATCTGGCGATCGCGTTCTAACGTGCGGGGATATTTCTCAAAATCTTCACCCTTACCAAATTGGAGCGGATTCACAAATATACTCACAACAACGTAAGTATTTTCCGCACGAGAGCGATCGATCAAACTCAAATGCCCAATATGCAAAGCTCCCATAGTTGGGACAAGTCCCACGGAGGTTTGGGCGATGGTTCGCTTTGATTTTAGGTAGTTACGCAAAGATGCGATCGTGGTAAATATTTGAGTCACGCCTTATTTTTTCCCTTCACCTAGTTTCTCTTTCACAAAAGCGCGAAATTTTAGTTCGGCGGCCATTTCATCTTGTCGAGCTTCTGCTAGAAAATTATAGAGATATTCCTTCTGCATCCAAGGAAAAGTAGGACTGCGATCGCATTCCCGATAACGCATTTCTTGATTTGTCTCTTCCAATGTATAAATCTTTAATTCTTGACCGTTATAACGCCAAAACTCAGGCACACCCATACTCGCATAAAGCTTATTTTTATTAATGTCTGTATGAGTGATATCCACTTCCACAACGAGATCTGGTGGTGGATCTTGGCTAAAATCAACGGTTTTTCCTGCAACGTTAGGCTGATTTTGGATGTAATAGGCACAATCTGGTTCAGCACCGCGCTGCAAATTTTCAAAATCCATCGTGGTTGAACCCATTGTTTTGAGTTTCATTCCCATTTCAAGCACTAAAGTTAAAATAAAACGCTCGATTAGGCGCAGTGAAAATTCATGGATTTGTGAAGGCATAGTAATTTCTAAAATTCCGCGATCGTAGGTTAACCTTGCAGCGCGACTTTGTGGGAGAGCATGGAGAATTTGTTGATAGGCTATCCAACTAATTCCTGTGAGAGCAACTCGATTTTCGCCATCTTTAATGACATCGCTTATTACATTGCTAATTACATCGCTAGATTGCGTAGTGGATAAATTAGCTTCGGGTGGTGAAATTGTAAGAACCATATATTAGCCACAAATATGTTTTTTGATGTGTTCAGATTTAAAATTCATCCCCAAAAATGCGCTGAAGAATACGCCGATTTTCAACCTGCAAGCCTTTCACTTCGGATTGCATTTCCCTAACATCAATCTGCATCTCCCGAATAGCCTGCCACTGGCTTTCTTGACTTTGAGTTAATCGAGTGACGGCTGCTAATAAGGTTTCGACAGCAGCATCATTACGCGCTTGGCTTTCGCCTAATTTGTTAAATAGTCGAGATGCTTCAAAAATAAAGCTATCCAACTTAACACTAGTTGCTTCGACAACAGCATCATTACGCGCTTGGCTTTCGCCTAATTTGTTAAATAGTCGAGATGCTTCAAAAATAAAGCTATCCAATTTAACGCTAGTCGATTCGACAGTAGATGCCAACCGATCTAATCGTTCATCTGTCCATTGTTCTGTCATTTATTTAGATCATTTTTTAATCGTTTAGGTTGGTTATAACATTACACAGAAAACTTGAGTTTATTCTTGCCTTGCAAAAATTGTCATGATAAGTTTCGATTTATCTAAGCCCCTAAATCCCAAATTCTGGGGGCTAGGGGCGATTAATTAAAGATACTTTTGCAAGATAACTTTCAAGCGATCGCGGCTTGTCTCAGAAACTTTACTCAAGTCTGTCAAGATCGAAGTTTTGAGGGCATGGTGTGCCTCCGATTTAGGGGGATTCGCTGCAATTTTGGCGACAGCATTTTGAATCACCGCTTGGGCATTCAAAGCATTTTTCTGTAAATTCTGGACAATCATTTCTACGGTGACGCTCTCATGCTCCTCATGCCAACAGTCGTAATCGGTGACAAGTGCTAACGTGGCGTAGGAAATTTCCGCTTCACGGGCGAGCTTTGCCTCGGTAACATTGGTCATGCCAATCACCTTAGCGCCCCAACTCCGATGCAGGATCGATTCCGCCTTGGTGGAAAAAGCGGGACCTTCCATACAAACATAAATTCCGCCTTTATGCACCTTACTGCGACCCAAATCGACCATTTCCGCAGATGAGGCTAGGACTGATAGCAACGATTTGCAAATTGGCTCGGCAAAGGCAACGTGAGCGACGATCCCTTCACCAAAAAAGGTGGATGTGCGGCTGACGGTGCGATCGATAAATTGATCGGGAAGGACGATATCGAGCGGTCTGGCATATTCTTGTAACGAACCAACTGCCGAAGCGGAGATGATATATTCCACGCCCAAGCTTTTCATGGCATAGACATTGGCGCGATAGGGAACTTCGGTGGGGAGAAGATGGTGCGATCGCCCATGTCTGGCTAAGAAGACGACGGGAGTTCCTGATAATTTGCCGTAGATAAATACGTCCGAAGTTTTACCGAAAGGTGTATCGATGCTAATTTCTTGAATATCGGTGAGGGCGGACATTTTATAAAGTCCACTGCCGCCAATAATGCCGATCTGTGCGTTAACTGTCATAATTTTGTCCCTATTTTAAAAGTTTTTTAGAAAGCTCTAAATATAAATAGCTGGTTGCAATTAATCAATATAAATTGTGGGATGGGCATCTTGCCCGTCAACAGGCTAGAAGCCTGTTCCACGCAAATTACTTTGAGCAGAACCTGTTAAGCTTTTGCTTCAACTCGCAACTCTGTCAACAAATTATTTAACTGCTCGGTAGTAGCATGATAAACCTCACCACAAAAATGACAAGTAGCCTCAGCGCCATGATCCTCATTGATCATCGATCGCAGGTCTTCTTCACCAAACATTTTGATTGCTGCTAACATGCGATCGAGCGTGCAAGGACAGTAAAAACGAACATCTTTGGTTAAGGGTAATATCTCAATCTCCATGTCAGCAAAAATGGTAAGCATTACATCCTCGATCGCTTTACCTTCTGCTAGCAAATCCTTGAATTTCGTGATATCGCTCTTAACTTCCAATTGTTTGATCAGATCTTCTTGCGATAAATTTGCTGTTTTAGCGGCTCTCAAAGCAGCTTTGGGCATGATTTGCAATAACAACCCTGCGGCAAATTGTACGGGTAACTGCTCGCTGTCATTCCCAGTACTCTCAGATCCAATAATCTCAGATGTAATTACTTCAGTAAGAATTAACTTAGAGTAAGTTTGCTCAGAGGTGGCAAGAAACCAAGACACGTCATCGGCAATGTCTCCCGAAATTAACTCCACGGTGCTGCTATGGGGTTCGCCATAACCAACATCACGCACAACCTTGAGTAAGCCTGTGGCTCCGATCGCTTTGCCAACATCTTGATTGCCATCAGCAAGTTTGGGGACATCAAATAGGGGATTGGAGATAAAACCGCGTACAGTGCCATTAAAGCCAGCATCGGCATAAACTAGCCCTAAGCCGCCATCGCCAGCAATCCGTACATTGACCCTAGCTTGTGGCTGTTTCATATTTGATGTCAGCAGCAAACTCGCACTCATGGCTCTACCCAAAGCCGAGATCGCTACTGGTGATAAGCGATGGCGGCGATAAGCTTCATTTAAGGATTCGGTGATATTTACACCCACAACCCTGACTCTACCGTTGGCAGCAGTAGCCCGAACTAAGCGATCGCTCATGAAAATTTTTCCCTAACGTCTGTTTATTATTTTACTCCTTTCCTACGAAACCAAAAAATCCCGCCCAACATTAGCCCTTACCCATTTACGAAATTCTCTTAAGGCTCCAAACGGCTCCAAACGGCTCCAAACTTCAGTCACACCAGCAGAACGTATATCGGTAAACGGCGATCGCTAATTGGGTAAGTTTTTTAGGGTTATCAACAGTTGGCATAATAACTAAGTATACCTAGATTTAAGAAAGTAAAATCTAATTAAATCTATGGATAGGGTTGTTAGAATTGGTGAGATTGCAAAATTAAAAGCCATATCTATGGAGTCTTGATACAATATCAAGATATTCCAAATAATTCTGTGCTACTAAGCTTTAAGACAGAATTAAAACCGAATAACAAGCAAACAACGCTATTCAGAAAAGCATCTGGCCTTGCTAGACACGCCTATAACTGGGCTTGTGCAACTGTCCAAGAATGTTTAGCTAATGGTCAAAAAGCGCCGTCTGCCATTGATTTGCATAAGCGATTAGTCGCCGAAGTCAAGTCAAAGCATGATTGGTATTATGAAGTTTCTAAAACTGTTCCCCAGAAAGCCGTAGCCGATTTAAGAACTGCATGGGATCGATGTTTCAGGAAATTAGGTAAAGCCCCCAGATTCAAGAAAAAAGGTCAAGGTGATTCTTTCTATCTTGAATCTGGAACTATTGCCAAGCCAATGATTAGAAACGATGGTAAACGCATTAAATTACCTGCAATCGGATGGGTAAGACTTGCTGAGCCATTACCTTTAACTGCTGTGCATAACTGCGTTGTCAGTCGTCAAGCTAACAAATGGTTTATCGCCATTAAGTATGATGTGCAGTTGCCAGAAGTGCCATTAAATAGACCTTCTACAGGTGTAGATGTTGGTATCAAAGAGTTAGCTGTTTGCGCTCATGGTGAAGTATTTGCTAATCCCAAAGCTTACCGCCGTATGAGTAAAAAGCTAAAACACTTGCAACGTGCAGTTAGTCGCAAAGTTAAAGGCTCTAACAATCGGGTTAAAGCAGTTCGCAATCTCGCAAAACTTCACGCTAAAGTGTCAAATATTCGTAAAGATGCGATTCATAAGCTCACTCATTATCTCGCTAAAAACCACAGCGTGATTAAGATTGAAGATTTATCAATCAAAGCATTTTTAAAGAATCACAAATTGGCTGGCGCTATTGCAGATTGTGGAATGTTTGAGTTTCGTAGACAACTTGAGTACAAGTGTCAAAAGTTTTCAAGTCAGCTTGTGTTGGTAGATCGGATGTTTCCTAGTTCGCAAATATGCTCAAACTGTGGAAACCATCGCCATAAAATGCCACTCAAGCAACGTGTCTATATTTGTCCTGATTGTGGACATACTGAAGACCGTGATTTGAATGCTGCTAAAAATATTGAACGATGGTTTGAAGGAATTTTTATTCCGATTCGTTCGGATCAAATGGCAAGCTCTGCCAAGATTGCCTGTGGAGTAGACAAACCTCTCAAGAGTCATCTTGAGACTACTGTGAAGCAGGAAGTAAACAGTAAACCCATTCAACTGTCTTTTGACTTTGCATAGGTTTACATAGGTTTTATAGAGCGGCGTGCTGAAGTGCTGTAACTACAATTTGGTATGATGGGTTTGGGTGTTCAGTAAAATGAAAGAGACATGACATACGCTGGCAACGTTTGGGATAAAGACGCTCTAAAAAATCCAGAGATGGAGTACCACAATTTATTAGGGTTGCTTCGTAATACCAAAGACTTTGGTATGTTATTTGTGCGCTGTTCACCTGCGGAAGGGGAACAAATTATTAAAAGAACTAAGGCTGATGCGATCAACCAAATAGTTGATGTATTAAGACTCGAGCGCCCAGTCGCTGATTTTTATAAGATGTTTGTCGATAGGACAGATTTGCATGGGGTAACGGTGTTATTTGTCACTGGTATTGAAGAGTTTTTAGAAGGGAAAATTAAGGATATTCGCAATTCCCAATTCAACGTAGAACCAAGCAACGTAGAACCAAGCACCGAAGTAGAACAGTTTCCGCGTCCTCTACTTCATTTAAGTATTTTACAAACTAGTCTCAAGGCAAGATTTGCCATTAAGTTTGTCTTTTTACTGCCTTTATTTGCACTCAAATTTTTTATTGGTAATTATCCTCAATTTTTTGATGACTCCATTGCCGTGTTTGAGTTTCCTACCGATATGGAATTATTACGTCAAGAGTCTTTTCGTTGGGCGGGGGGCGATCGCTATGAATTTTATGCTCAAATTAGCGATGCCGAACGCGATCTCAAGTTTGAGAATTTACAAAAACTAATTGCCGCTCAGCCTTTGATTTCGGAACGGCGCATTGAACTATTACTAGAACAGGGCGGTTTACTGGTGGCGGGAAATCGCTGCTCAGAAGCGATCGCTAATTGTGATCTAGCTCTGCAAATTCGCGCCGACAATCATTTGGCTTGGTATAACCGTGCTGTTGCTCTTGATCTCTGCGATCGCCATGAAGAAGCGATCGAAAATTATCGACAGGCGCTTTCTATTCAAGAGGATTTTTATGCGGCTTGGCATAATTTGGGAACTTCCCTGAGTATGTTGGGATGCTATGAAGAAGCGATCAATAGTTACAATATCGCCTTGCAACATAAGCCCGATTATCATTACTCCTATGGTGGTAAAGGCTTAGTTTGCAGTGTGCTTGGCAAACACGAAGAATCCCTTGCCAATTGCGAAAAAGCCCTAGCAATCAAACCCGACTATGTACAGGGCTGGTTCAGTCGCGCCTATGCCCTCGAAAGTATGGGTCGATATGATCAGGCGGTAGCAAGTTATGATCGCGCTCTCAAATATAAGCCCCATGATCATCAGATTTGGTATAGTCGCGCCAAAGCATTGGAGCTATGGGGAAATTTTACTGAGGCGATCGCTAGTTATGACCAAGCCTTAGCCATTCGTCCTGATGACTATTACGCATGGAATAATCGGGGGTTAGTACTTAGTAAACTTGAACTTTATGCAGAAGCGATCGCCAGTCATGACAAGGCTTTAGAGATAAATCCTACCGATCATTTTGCTTGGTATAGTCGTGGGAATGCTCTCAGTGGTTTAGGGCGACTAGAAGAAGCGATCGTCGCCTATGACAAAGCCATCCAAATTTCTCCCCAAGAAACTCAAGTATGGCAGAGTCGTAAACTTGCTTTGAGAAGACTCGGATTTGATTAATTAATAATTAAAGTAAACTATTATTAACTCATGTTACTGGGAATGATTCTTTGCAATAATGGAACATTAGGGCTAGCACGGGGGTGTAGCACCTACACAACTAAATTGTTTTGGCTAAATTGTTTTGGCTAAATCACTTCGGTAAGGACAAGCATTGATGGCTTGCCCTGTGTTTCTGTTGGCAAGAAATTTTTTTGTCTACGTTCCATGTAACATCAGTTATATATGGCAAATATATATGGCAAAACTGAAATTATTTAATCAGTAGTCATATAGCGTAACATTTTCAAAACGAGGAACTAATTTTAATGCTTATCAAATGCTTAACGAATTCTATAGAAAATAATCATAAATCCTTGGATAGTGACGGGCAAGATATTGTTCAAGGTTTACAAAGTGATCCCAAGACATTACCGCCCAAGTACTTTTATGACGATCGCGGCTCCGAATTGTTTGAGCAAATTTGTCTGTTACCAGAATATTATCCCACCCGTACCGAGGCGGCGATTTTAGAAGAATATGCTGATGAAATCGCTCAGATGACTAACTGTTGTGAGTTGGTGGAGCTAGGCAGTGGTAGTTCTACCAAAACTCGATTTCTGTTGGATGCTTACCAAAAAATCGCTGATTCCTGTAGCTATTTGCCAATCGATGTCAGTGGGGGAATTCTCAAGGCTAGTGTCTTAGACTTACAGCAACAGTATCCAGATTTTTTCATTCAGGGGCTATTGGGAACCTATGAGCAAGCGCTGGAGCATTTGGAATTAGAGCGCAGTGATTCGGAACGATCGCGGATGATTTTCTTTCTAGGAAGTTCGATTGGGAATTTTACAGAACAAGAATGCGATCACTTTCTGCATAAGGTGGCTTGTACATTAAGAAAGGGTGATTATTTTTTATTGGGTATTGATTTGCAGAAACCCAAAGAGATTTTAGAGGCTGCTTATAATGACAGTCAAAATGTTACTGCGGCGTTTAATTTGAATATTTTGTCACATCTAAATTGGCGTTTTCAAGGTAATTTTGACACTACATTATTTAGCCATCAAGCTATTTATAATCAAACTGAAAATCAAATTGAAATGCATTTGCACTGTCAGGCTGATCATCAAGTTAGTTTAGAGGTCTTGGATCTAAATATTCAGTTTAAAACTGGAGAAAGTATCCTCACAGAAATTTCACGCAAGTTTGATTTAGAAGTACTAGAAACGAAACTGGAATTGCAACGTTTAAAAACTTTAAAAATTTGGACAGATCCTCAAAAATGGTTTAGTTTAGTTCTTTGTCAAGCTTGAGGATGCCGTAATGCAAAAATCTTTTGCCCCAAAACTTTTTGGTTTCTTCTCTGAGATGGAGTTTTATGTGAAGATTGCACTTAGCTGTACAATTCTCCAACAGGGAATTTACTGGCTATTGCGTGATGTTGAACTGAGCTTTATCTCTCAGGTTTTTCTGTACTGGTTAGTTGGGTCGGTTTCTTTTTATGCCATTGGTCTGGCGATCGAAAAGTTAATCAAGCCAAATCCAGCCCTAGCTGAAAAACTGAACGTTAGGGTCAAGCAAGTAAGAAATCAGAAATTTCCTACGTTTACTTTCAAAGGTATCATTTTAGGGGAAATCAAAAGCTTCTGTGCTGCCGCATTGATCTTGTATCTAGTGCCAGAAGTATATAGGGGTAATGATTTATGGCTTAACTTTGGTTGGTTTTTGATGCGAATCGTTGTGGCTGATTTCTGTTTTTATGTAGCCCATTGGCTATTCCATCGAAAGTTTTTGCAGAAATTCCATCTCAAACATCATGAGTTTAGTGACTCATCGAGTTTTGTCGCGGGTCATAAGAGCGTGGTCGAATATCTGGTCGTCTCAATTACCGATCTGTTGCCAATCTTTATCTTTGGCTATGACATCACTCAGCTATGTGCTTGGACGGTGATCGGCAATGCTTACAATCTGGAGGGGCATAGTTCTTTGTCAATCTTTTTTATTCCATCAGACTTTCACGATTTACACCATAGTTGTTTTAAAGGTAATTATGGTATTCATGGATTTTGGGATCGAGTATTCAACACTCTCAATTCCCCTACGAAAAAGCCAAGTCTGATATTTCCTGTCACCGCTTTAGAACATTTTATTTCAAATCCGTAAGTGATGTTGATTAGTAACTATTAGCCCAATTATTAAATTATGAATACCTTCTCTTCGGTAAATTCACCTCAATTAGATCAATGCGATCGCCAAGATATTTTTGCTTATTTTAATCGGGCTTGGCAACTCGAAGATCACTTGTGGCAAAGTTTGATTAGTAATGACGTATATTACACTAACCCCGATTTATTAAGAAATTTACTGATTTTCTATTTGGGGCATTCCGCAGTTTTTTATGTTAATAAATTGATTAAAGTTGGTCTATTTTCAGAGCGGATAAATTCAGATTATGAGGTCATTTTTGAGATTGGTGTCGATCCCGAAAAACCAGATGAAATCGCTGATAAATTTGCCACACTTCGCAATATTAATGTTGATGCGGTTTGGCAATATCGCCACAAGGTACATAGCGCGATCGCTGACCTAATCGACCGCACAGAAATTAATTTACTGATTAATCAAAAACATCCACTCTGGGCGCTGATGATGGCGATCGAACATCAATATGTACATATTGAAACTTCATCAATGTTGATTCGTCAGTTGCCGCTAGAAGTACTAAAGCGTCCGTTTGATTGGCAATATGCTCCCGCTAATGGTTACACAATTAACAATGAGATGATCGAGATTACTGGTGGCGATGTGCGCTTAGGTAAACCTGAAGATTTTCCTACCTTTGGCTGGGATATTGAGTATGGCGATCGCCTAGTTTCTGTTGATAATTTTTCTGTCAGTAAATACTTGATTACCAATGCCGAATTCCTCGATTTTATCAAAGCCGATGGCTATCAAAATCAAGATTACTGGTCTGAGCAGTCATGGGCTTGGAGAACGGAACATGATGTGCAGCATCCTAAGTTTTGGATTCCCGATCGCCATCAGTCATTTACTTACAAATATCGCGCCATGTTCGATGAACTGGATATGCCCTTTGATTATCCCGTTGAGGTAAATTGCTATGAAGCGATCGCCTATTGTCGATGGTATAGCGATCGGACAGGGCGAGAGGCTCGACTGATGACTGAAGCAGAATGGCATCTTGCTGCTTACGGTTTACAGGAACAGACTCAATCTGTCAGCGATTATAATCTCAATTACCAATTTGGCTCGCCTAGTGCTGTTGGCTATCTGGAAACCGCAAAAAGCGAAGCTGGGATCTATGATTTACGCGGCAATGTTTGGGAATGGCTAAGCGATCATTTAACCCCGTTATCTGGCTATGCACCCCACTATCTATACGAAAACTATTCTGCTCCCTATTTTGATACTAAGCATAATATGATGGCAGGCGGCTCATGGATTACCTGTGGTACAGAAGCCTTGCCCCATTATCGTAATTGGTTCCGACCCAATTTCTATCAACACGCTGGTTTCCGCATTGCTCAATCAAATTGTTAGTAAGGACAGGCGGCGCTTTGCGCCGCACATTAAACTCTAAATGAATATTCAACCACGTCCAATTCCAATCGAACCTCAAGCAGGACAAGAATCAGTCTGGAGCTATCCACGTCCTGCCATATGGGAATACACAGCAAAAAACTTGCGCGTGATTTGCGAAGATATTATTCTCGCCGAAACCACAAAAGGAATTAGGGTTTTAGAAACCAGTCACCCGCCGATGTATTACATTCCACCCGAAGATATCCAACTCGAATATCTGATTGAAAATCCGCGTAAAACTTGGTGTGAATGGAAAGGTTGGTGTCGCTATTTTGACGTGAAGATCGGCGATCGCTATATTCCTAATGCTCTGTGGAGCTATCCTGAACCAAATTCCACTTTTGCGGCGATCGCTAATTACGGTAGCTTCTATGCGAATTTAATGGATGCTTGTTATGTTGATGATCAGCAAGTAACACCACAAGCAGGGGACTTTTATGGTGGCTGGATTACGCCAGATATCGTCGGACCATTCAAAGGCGAAGCAGGTACAAAGTGGTGGTAAAAAAGGGCTTCGGCTTCGCTCAGCCAACTATATACGCTGGCTGAGCGAAGTCGAAGCCTCTCACAACTCATTTAGGATTGCTATAGCAAAATTAAGCCTTCGTTTTCTCTAACACAAAGCTGCTGAGCGATCGCTGTACCGATACCACAGGAATTTGCGCGATCGCCTCCGTTGCAAAAGCATAAGTAAGCAGATTTGCTGCACTCTTTGCATCGATCGCCCGACTTTGGAGATAGAAAATCTCTTCGGCATCCAATTGGCTAACCGTTGCACCGTGAGCGCATTTGACATTATCCGCAAAAATCTCTAATTGCGGTTTCGTATCCACTCGCGCTTTGCCTGATAGCAACAGATTCCGACTTAACTGCGCTGAATCAGTTTGTTGAGCCAACTTCGCTACTTGGATTTTGCCATTAAACACGGCATGGGAACGTCCATCAGCAATACACTTGTGTAACTGCTTACTGGAACCATGAGGATAATTATGCGCGATCGTGGAATGGGTATCGGCAAGCTGTTCGCCATCAATGAAGGCTAACCCAGTTAAAGTAGTCTCCGTCTGCTCCGCCATCTGATGCACAATCAAATTTTGGCGGGCAATCTGCGCTCCGATACTAATCGATTGATTTTTATAGATACTATTTCTAGCTTGGGCGATCGCTGTTGTGTTGATATGAATCGACTGATCGCCTTGCCACTGCACTTTCGTATGATTGACCTGTGCGCCTTCCGCTAACCAAACTTCTGTAACAGAATTGCAGAAATAGGTTTGAGCATCTCTGCCCACATAGGTTTGCACAAAGGTCAAGTTACTATGGGATTCAGCAATTACTAAACAACGTGGCTGCGTTAATAATGTCGCCTCTGTTGTTTGGGGCTGAGCGATAAAGAGAAGTTGAACTGGATTTTCGACAACTAGGTTTTTGGGAACGAGAATAATCGCCACATCAGTCATGCAAGCGGTATTCAGACTAGCGAAATAATCATTAGCATCGGGATGTTGGGCTAGGTGCGATCGCAATTTCGGCAAAACGCGATCGCCTAAATTTGCGAGATTTCCAACGATTAAGCCATCGGCTGCATCAGTTATGTCAGAAAATTGGGCGCTATATTCCCCATTCACAAACACAATTAAATGGCCTGAAGCTTCGGGAGCAGAATGCTTAGCAATTAATGCTTCGATATTTGTAGAAATATCTGGGGCGATCGTCTCTTGGATAACATTCTGATTAGCAAAAGCGAGATTCCCTAAAGAAGAAACATCGGTATATTTCCATTCTTCATCTTTGGTGGTAGGGAAAGAAAGCGTTGAGAGGCGATCGCTAGCCAATTGACGTAATTCGCTCACGAACTCTTCTGTATCTTTGCCTAGACTTTTTGCGTCAGTAGCTAAACTAAAAATTTTGGAAACGAACTGTTTGCTATCCACAGCCAATTTGCTGCGGGTACTTAACGCGCCCTTTAGCTCTTGTTGATCTTCCACTTGTTCAGAAACTTGAATAGCCATTATGCCAACACCGCCTCTTCTTCTTTGAGCCAATCGTAACCCTTTTCTTCCAGTTCTAGAGCCAAGTTTTTATCACCTGTGAGGATGATTTTGCCATTTTCCATGACATGAATGAAGTCGGGAATAATGTAATTGAGTAAGCGTTGATAATGGGTGATCACCAGAGATGAATTGAGCGGTGTAGAGAGTTTATTTACACCACCAGCGACAATGCGTAATGCATCAATATCTAATCCCGAATCCGTCTCATCAAGAATCGCCAAAGTCGGATCGAGAATTGCCATCTGGAGAATCTCATTACGCTTCTTTTCGCCACCTGAGAAACCTTCATTAACACTACGGCTCAAGAAAGATGGATTCATTTCTACAATATCCAACTTCTCTTGAATGAAATCATCAAAATCGATAATATCTAGTTCTTCTAAGCCTTTATGCTTTCTCAAATTATTATAGGAGAGTCGCAAGAAGTCAGAATTCGTTACCCCAGGAATTTCTAATGGATATTGGAAGGCTAAAAATATACCCTCTCTAGATCGGATTTCAGGTTCTAAATCCAATAGATTTTTACCCTTATACCAAATCTCACCACCTGTAACGGTATAGGCAGGATGACCAGCTAGTATCTTGGAGAAAGTACTTTTGCCTGAGCCGTTGGGTCCCATGATCGCATGGACTTCACCTGCTTTAATCTCTAGATTTAACCCTTTGAGAATCTGGACTCCTCCAACTTCCGCAGTCAAATCCTTGACTGATAAAATTACTTCACTATTTTCGACGATCATTTCTTTTTTCTTAACAGTTACCTACTATCTTATCTCAATTTGGTTGATGTTGCCATATGTGGCGATTAGACACGATTAGACACTGATACAAATAGGACTTACGCAAAATAACCAAACGTAGGGGCAATTCATGAATTTCCCTTACATTAGAATAAAGGTTTCAAGTCCTTTTGCCTAAGTCATAATTTATTTGCCATAATTTATTTGCCATAATTTATTTGCCATAATTTATTTGCCATCAAAGATAGATTGAATAAAATCGCCGATTACCTCCCAAGCGTGATGATCTTTGACAAGATCGATGCCAAGAATGCTTTTGAGAATATATAACAAAATTAAGAAGGCAATAATTCTGACTATCAGTAAGCCCACCAGAGCAAATGTTCTCGGCTTATCTTGAGGTTTACTTAAAGAATAACCCTGTACCGCTTTCACTCCCAAATCACTAGCAAACTTCAAAGAATATTTATTATCAATACCTTTGAGAACACATTGCTTCTGAAAAATTTTACTGATGTTGGCGATCGCCATAGCCATCTGCTTTTGGACTGACGATAAAGATGGACTGGCAAAACTGCGATCGAGCTTAATTATATTAAATGGAAGTTGCTGTAGTTGAATTAAAGAAAAGTGTTGTCCTGTAAAGTTATCAATTACGGTATTGCAGCCAATCTTTTGTAACTCTTCGATCAAAGCGATCGCTTGTATTTGATTCTGCTCTAGACTAATTTCTTCTATCTCAAAACTAAGACGGGTTGCGGCAACATGATATTGAGTAAGCCATTGATGCAGTTGATGGGGAAAATCGAGATTGGCAAAGATTTCACTAGATAGATTAATCGAAACCTTGATCTTAATATTTTCCGACATTACTTCAATGGATTTTTTAACCACAATCAGATCTAGTTGACCAAGTAACTGGGTATTTTCCAGCACCATTAAGAGTTCTTGGGCTTGTCGGAGATTTCCACTCTCATCACGCCAACGTACAAGAACTTCATTATGTAAAACGCTACCTGTTAACAACTCATAAACTGGTTGAAACCATAATTCAAATTTATCTGCTTCTAAACGAATCTCTGGAAACTCCTCTAGTTCAAAATCTATATGTGCAGTAGTTTTTGGATTAAATTCGGTTTCCATGAGAGATTATTTAAGCTTGACTTCTGATGAACGATGGAGTGGTAAATGGGTAGTAATAGAAGTGCCATCAGGATTAAATAGATCGCAGGAAATTGGCAACCGACTGATATTTTTATTACTGCCAATCACCACGATCGCTGAGCCTTTTTGCAGCTTTTGCTGTGGGTCAGGATTGATCTCAAATTTGTGATCATGGCTGACCGCAATCACATTGACACCATAATAGGCTCGTAATTTTAAGTCTAAAATCGTTTTGCCATCAAACTCTTCGGGAACCATTACTTCGACAATACTATTGTCGGGATCTAGCTCAAACCGTTCCAAAATACCGCGCTGAGTCAGCGATCGCGCTAAAGCACAACCCATTTCCGATTCGGGATAAACGACTAGATCTGCGCCCACCTTTTTTAGCAATGTCCCATGTACTTCCGATGAAGCCTTAGCAACAACGTGATTCACGCCAGCTTCTTTGACATTTAAGGTCGTAACGATACTCTCTTCTAAGAAATTGCCGATCGCCACAATCACCGTATCAATTTCTAAAATTCCTGATTCTTTCAACGCAAGCGGATTAGTCGAATCTAGTTGAATGCAATGGGCGGCTAGGTTTTCGGCTCGTACCTGACTGACGCGCTCCTCATTATTATCGGCGGCTAATACTTCATGTCCAAGGCGATCAAGTGTCGAACATACGGCTCTCCCAAAACGCCCCAAGCCAATTACGGCAAATTGTCTGTTTTCTGGGCGGAGGCTACGAAAAAAGCTTAAAGAAGATATATCCATGAATTTTCACCTTAACTTAACTATAAATGCAATTTCAAAGAACCCTAGCCAACCAACATTGATTCTTGGGGATATTTAATTAAGCTAGTTTTGGTATCTGTAAAGATCGCCGCCATTAGCAGTAACACTCCCACTCGACCGATATACATTGTGGCAATAATTATCAACCGCCCTGCCCAAGACAGTGAAGAGGTAATTCCTGTCGATAAACCGACTGTACCGAAAGCCGAGGTCGCCTCAAACAGAATACTAATAAAGTTGAGATTGCGATCGGTCAAGGATAACAATCCCGTCGAACAGATCACCGTAAATAATGAACCAACCGCCACACCGATCGCTTTTAAGATCAAACCATTCGGCACTTGTAATTTATATAAATTCACCTGATCCCGCCCCTGCAAAGCCGCTCCCGTACAACTAGCCAAAATCCTCGCCGTTGTCGTTTTAATGCCGCCGCCCGTACCTCCAGGACTAGCGCCAATAAACATCAAAGCGATCGTGATAAATATACTTGTGACTGTCATTTTGCCATTGTCAATCGTATTAAAACCTGCGGTGCGAGTCGTAACCGACTGAAACCAAGCGGCAATAAGTTGATCGAAGATCGGTAAATTGCCTAAAGTTTCACTATTATTAAATTCTGTAAACCAGAAGAATGCTGTTCCGAATAAGAGTAAAGCGATCGTGGTGCTGGTTGCCACACAAAATGTCAGGCTGAAAGATATGTAATCACGGTTCCGCGAAAACTTAGTGCGTAGCCATAGGTAGCCTTCCAAAATCACCTGATAGCCAATACCACCAAAGATAATCAGCAACCCGATAATGATGCTCACCATCGGATTATTCACATAGCCCATTAGGTTGTCCGAAAACAGACTAAATCCTGCATTATTAAAGGCATTCACACTGTGAAAAATCGCTTGCCAAACGCTTTCTGGAAAACTCATCCTTTGATTAAAGATGGGGATCAACGCAAATACACCCGTCAGTTCAAACAGCAAGGTCACGGCGATAATCGACTGCACCAATTGCAATCCGCCGCGAATGCCTGGGGTATCCAGAGATTGTTGCAGGGTAATTTTGTCGCGCAAGCTAAATTTACGCCCAATCAGTAACAGCAAGACGGTAGTGGCTGTCATGTAGCCCAATCCACCAATCTGCACCAATAGCGTTAAAAATAGCTGTCCCCAAAAGGAATAAAATTTACCGACATCCACGACAGATAGCCCTGTGACGCATACCGCCGATGTTGATGTAAACAAAGCCGTGATGGGGTCACTCCACGCGCCGTTGCTAGAAGATATCGGCAACATTAACAAAAATGCGCCGATGGTTATGACCGCAAAAAAACCGAGACAAATTGTTCTAGCAGGATTCACATTAATCTTCGCAAGCTACAAAGTTAATCTTATGGGAAAAAGGCAAATGCGCGAAAATGCCAATTACTAATTTGACATGATAGTATAGGATTTAGTACTACTAGGTAAGTAGCAGAGAATAAGCATAAAAATATCTACGTTCAAGCATTTGCGTTGAGATATTTGTGTTTTTCCTGTAGTACGCAAGCTCCGAAGAAATGCATTCAATTGTTACCTATTGCATATGTAGCCTGTAAATATTGGCTTTGTATGTTACGAGTACCATTGATGTGTATAGCCCCAAGGGCATCGCAACTGTGATGCTTGTTTGCCATGCGTAAGCTTGGTGTGATCAGGCTTGGTGCGATCGGTTACAGATAAAAGCACTTAAGGAGTGGGCAATCGTCCCACTTTTTTGTTTTTTTAGCTTGACTGCAAAACTCTTACCTAAATCCCTGAATAAAAGACCAAATAAAAGTCAAAATTCTAAGCTCTAACTATAAAATCTATGAGTCATCCTCTAATTCCGCAAATTTTTCAAATTGCTGAAGAAGTGGCCTCTCCCCTTGGGTTAGAGGTTGTCAATGTTGTGTTAAATACCAATAAAAGTCCTGTGGTATTGCGAGTCGATATTCGTAATCCAGACCAAAATACAGGGCTGGACGACTGCGAACGGATGAGTCGATCGCTAGAGCCAATCCTTGACGAGATGGATCTAATTCCCGATGCTTATCAGTTAGAAATTTCTAGCCCAGGAGTTGAGCGTCAACTGCAAGATGATCGCGAGTTTATCGCGTTTAAAGGATTTATGGTGACGGTGACGACAGCGATCGCTGATGAAGGTAAATCTAAAAGTTGGAGTGGGCATCTGATCTCACGCAACGAAACCCATGTCAGTATCAGCGTCAAAGGTCGAATTGTTAATATTCCCCGCGATCAGTGCGATCGGGTTGAGTTATCACAAATGGAATAAGTAAAGGCTTTGTTAATAGCATCACAAATAGCGAGAAATAGCGAGAAAAAATTATGTCATTGTTGAGTTTACCTGGATTGGGGCAGATGGTAGAAGTGATTAGTAAGGAGCGTAACCTCCCCAAACACGCCGTCCAAAATGCGCTGCGTGAAGCTCTGTTAAAGGGCTATGAACGCTTCCGTAAAACCTATCGCTCTGATGGAATTAATTTTGAAGAAGAGCATTTTAATAATTTTGATGTGGAACTTGATCTCGACAATGAGGGATTTCGGGTTTTAGCGACAAAAACCATCGTTGATGAAGTCAGTGAAGCCGATCATGAAATTGGATTAACTGAAGTTCGTGAAGTTGCCCCTGAAGCTCAAGCAGGCGGAACCGTTGTGGTTGATGTCACGCCAGAACAAAATGACTTTGGACGGATGGCGGCGATCCAAACCAAACAAGTCCTTGCTCAAAAGCTTCGTGATCAACAACGCAAGATTATTCAAGAAGAGTTTCAGGAACTCGAAGGTACGGTTCTGCAAGCACGGGTACTACGGTTTGAAACAACTTCTGTCATCGTCTCCGTCAGTAGTGGATTTGGACAACCTGAAGTAGAAGCCGAACTACCCAAGCGCGAACAATTGGCTGGTGAAAGACCCTATCGTCCCAGCATGACTTTAAAGGTCTATCTCAAGAAGGTATTTGAGGGTTCACGTCGAGGACCACAGTTATTGGTTTCCCGCGCTGATGCAGGTCTGGTGGTATATCTATTTGCCAATGAAGTTCCTGAAATTGAGGAAGAAATTGTGCGGATCGTGGCTGTAGCTCGCGAAGCCAATCCGCCATCACCTGCGGTAGGACCACGCACCAAAATTGCGGTGGATACCCTAGAACGCGATGTTGATCCTGTGGGTGCTTGTATTGGTTCGCGTGGTTCCCGAATTCAGGCGGTTGTGTCGGAATTGCGTGGTGAAAAGATTGATGTGATCCGATGGTCTCCCGATCCTTCGACCTATATTGCCAATTCCTTAAGCCCCGCCAGAATTCAAGATGTACGTTTGATTAATGCCGATGAAAGGATTGCCCATGTGCTTGTGCCTGAGGATCAACTCAGTTTGGCGATCGGCAAGGAAGGGCAGAATGTGCGTTTAGCAGCGCGGTTGACTGGTTGGAAAATCGACATCAAGAATTCGGCGAAGTACAACTACGAAGAAGAAGATCGTCGAATGCAGGAAAGTTTTCCGATAGTTGTGGAAAACGATGAACAAGAGGAGTATGAGGAATAAGAAACGCGGCGGTGCTTTGCGCCGCCATATTTCTAAAAGTAAAAGTATTAGAAAGAGGAGCAAATTAGATTGCCTCTGAAACTGCATCGTCGTTGTGTTAGTTGTCAATGTATCGCCCTCCGCGATAATTTTTGGCGCGTGGTACGAGTGCCGATCGCTCCTCCTGATAATTCTCAGAATGAAACTCCGCCCAAAACTTTCCGTATTCAACTTGATGATGGTATGGGGCGATCGGCATATGTTTGTAAAAAATTAGAGTGTTTGCAGATCGCTCACAAGAAAAATCGTCTAGGGCGATCGCTACGCACTCCGATTTCACCAGAAATTTTTGATATTCTCAAATCACGAATTTAAAACTTAGGGTAGTACCACGCAGAGCGCGGTACTATTACCCTCAACTTACGACTTTAGGGATTTAGCCAATAGTAAAATTAATTAAATTTATGAGTAAGCAAACAATTCTCGTTACGGGTGGAGCAGGTTATATCGGTTCCCATGCAGTTAAGGCGCTGCAACAGGGCGGTTATGAAGTTTTGATTTTGGACAATCTTGTATATGGTCACAAAGACATTGCCGAAACCTTGGGCACAGAATTAATTATTGGTGATACCAACGATCGCCCTTTGTTAGATAAATTATTTAGAGATCGCGCTTCCCAAAATCGTCCGATTAGCGCAGTTATGCATTTTGCCGCCTATGCCTATGTCGGTGAATCGGTGACACAGCCAGACAAGTACTATCGCAATAATGTTGTCGGTACGTTATCGCTGCTCGAAGCAATGGTGGCGGCTAACATCAAAACCTTTGTTTTTTCTTCTACCTGTGCTACTTACGGCGTACCGCAGCAAACCCCTATTACGGAAGACCATCCCCAAGCGCCAATCAATCCCTATGGGGCAACAAAATTGATGGTCGAGCGAATTTTGCAAGATTTTGATGTCGCCTATGGCTTGAAGTCGGTAATTTTTCGATATTTTAATGCCGCAGGAGCTGATCCCGATGGTGCGATCGGTGAGGATCACAATCCTGAAACCCACTTGATCCCCTTAGTTTTACAAACGGCTTTAGGTAAACGTGAGGCAATTTCTGTTTTTGGTTCCGATTATCCTACGACCGATGGGACTTGCGTTCGCGACTATATCCATGTGACGGATTTAGCCGAAGCCCATGTATTGGGTTTGCAATATTTACTTGATGGCAACAAGAGTGAGATTTTCAATCTCGGCAATGGTAATGGATTTTCGGTCAAAGAAGTCATTGATGCGGCTAAGGAAATTACGGGTAAGCCGATTAAGGTGGTCATGGGCGATCGGCGTGTGGGTGATCCACCTGCCCTCGTTGGTAGTGCGGATAAAGCAAGAAAGATTTTGAATTGGCAACCCAAATATGCTGATATCAATTTGATTTTGCAACACGCATGGCAATGGCATCAAAAACGTCATGGCTAATTAGTGATGATAGGCAAGCCCCGCCTTTACAATAACCCCGCTAATTTAATTGATATATTTAGCTATATAAATTCTGTAGAAATCCCATTAGTTTAATCTGTGGAGTTAAATCTAATGACTCAAGCGATCGCAACGAATGTTCTAGACTCAATTCAGCCATTAGCTAATTCAAAAGCTTTGACTGATGAGCAGTTCATGTCATTACCTGAAGATAGCAATCGCGCCCTGATAGTCTAGACGATTAGGACGATTGAAAAGATAGCGATAAGCGGATCTAACCACAGCCATCTTGTCAGGAAGAGATTCGGGTTCTTGAAACGGCTTAAGAGCTTCAATGACAGCCGAAGATTCTCCCTTCTTTTTATAAGTGAGAATGCTTGCTGCAATCATTAATGTAAATGTAGCTAAGATGTCTGTTATAGGAATATCTAACGGATTCAAATTTAGCTACAAGGTTCCATTATTGCCAATATATAAAGCTAATCCAATACATCCATTAAACCAAGCATGGCTTAACACACAAAGAAATAAGTTGTTTGTGTATTTATAGAGAGTTGTAAATTAGGCTTTCAACATTAATCTGACAGATACCTATTTTGTTTGCTGCATGAATTGATTGATTACGATATAAATTGCAATTTTCGCTTGGTTAGAGGTGATGCGTTACGCTATTGCTAAAATGTACTACGTTTAATTCCAACAACCTAATCTTAGAGAAAGTCGAGGATCTGGGCGTTTAGAGATCTCTCTTGCTGACAAACTTAAAGCCTTGATAGTCTGTGTGCTGTATTACAACCTCAATATGCTGTACGATCGCAAGTAGCGATTAAAATAAACTCATGATGTCAAACCTTTTAGATAACCGCTATCGTGTCACTAGCGTATTAGGTAGTGGTGGATTTGGTGAAACCTATTTGGCGGAAGACACCAAAATGCCCTCTAAACGGCGATGTGTGATTAAGCAACTCAAACCAGTTGCCGACAATTCCCAAATGTATGAGCTATTGCAACAACGCTTTCACCGCGAAGCCGCAGTTTTAGAAGCTTTGGGCGAAGAAAGTCGCTACATTCCTAAGCTCTATGCTAATTTTACGGAAAATGGATTATTCTATTTAGTCCAAGAATGGATTGATGGTTTAACCTTGACGCAAGAAATAGAAAGCATTGGCAAATGGAAAGAAGATGCTGTCAGAAAGTTAATGATTAGCGTTCTTGAGATTCTAGTCTATGTCCATGAGCGTGGTATTATCCATCGTGATATCAAGCCCGACAATATTATTTTGCGTAATGGAGAACCAGTACTAATTGATTTTGGGGCAGTTAAAGAAACTCTAAATGTCAGTACGATCCGTAACTCTTCTCAACAAGCTCACTCAATCGTCATTGGTACTCCAGGCTTCATGGCTTCAGAACAGGCGGCGGGGCGACCATTTTTTGCGAGTGATCTCTACAGTCTGGCTCTAACTGCTATTTTTTCGCTCACAGGCCAGTATCCGCAACAACTAGGGACTGATTCGCAAACAGGAGATGTGCTTTGGCAGAGTCAAGTTTCAGATATTAGTGCCTATTTAAAAGCAGTACTTACCATAGCGTTGCAATTTGACCCTCGCGATCGCTACAACTCGGCAAAGGAAATGCTTGAGGCTTTACGTCCAAGCGCGGAATTGACTAAATCTAATTCTGCTCAACTTGCGCCAATTCCTCCATCAATGTCAAATATACAAACTGTGGCGGTAACGCCCAGAGGATATACCCCACCTGCGATTGAGAATGAATCAGTTTATGTGTATCAATCTTCTCAAACCCCGAAAAAGCAGATTATCGGTCAGTTAGTAGGGATAATGATGGTTGGTGGAGTAATCGGTGCAGCGATCGCTTTAGGTGTAGTCGTTACTCAAAATGGAGGGATCGTAACTCTGTGGAATAAATTTTTTAGTCAACCCGCCGCTAAAGTTCCATTCTATTTTCTCGCTGATTCTGCCTATCAAGATTTAGAGGCGGCAAATCGTAGGGTCAAAAAATTAAAAGAACAGGGCTACAACGACGCAGGGCAGTTTTGGATTCCCGATTACCCAAATCTTGGTAATGCTCAATATCAGCAGGTATATACGTCTAAATTTGAAGATGTCGAAAAATGCAAAATTAAACTGCAAGAACATCGAAAATATATTGAAGATGCCTATTGCGCTTTCGCCAGCCTTAATGTCAAAGATCAAGTTCAAAGAGTGACGGGGAGTGATTTACCAGAGAATCCCACACCCACTCCCACAATTACATCAACTCCCACCATTAAACCAACTCCTACAGTTTCAGCTACACCCACTCCCACTGTTACATCAACCCCAACAGTTACACCTACGCCCACGAAAACCATCGTTAAACCATCTCCAGACCAATCTGTCCGCGACTATTACAACCTGATCAACGATCGCCAATTTCAAAACGCATGGCAAAACCTGACACCAACATTTCAAAACGATAAAGCGGCTGGCTATGGCAGTTTCACTGGATTTTGGCGCACTGTCGATAAAGTTTCTGTAAATAATTCTCGGATCGTTGCCATCCAAGAAAACAATGCGATCGTCGATATTGACATCACCTACCAAAAAGGTAGCCAGACTTTTCCCGAAAGACTGCGAATGAATTTAATTTGGAATGAAGCTTTGGGACAATGGCAAATTAATGAGACAAGTAAACCGTAGCACTTTATCCACCGCCAACAATGGTGACAATTTCTAAGCGATCGCCTTCTTGAATGTTGGTGTTTTCCCACAATTGACGATGTAAAATCTCACCGTTATATTCCACAGCTAACAAACGTGGGTTGAGTCCCAAAAATTCGAGTAATTCAGTCATGGTCAAGTGAGCATCGCATAGGCGATCGTCACCATTTATTTGTAAAGTAATCATAATCTTAATTTTTTTCGATTATCTTATTATTAGTGGCGCTTTGCGCTCAAACACGAATCAACAGCAATTAAGAGTATACTGCCATCTAAAATTGCGATCGCAATGGCAAAATTAATAGTAACGGCAAAAATAAGGTGAGAGGCATTCATGAAGGGCGATCCTGCGGTATTGAAAAAAGTTTCGGTCAGTCTACCTTTTGGGATTGGTTCGGCGGAGTGGGAGTCTGACGATACTGGGCTTAGGGCGGCTTGGTCGCTGTATGTGGAGTTGGTTACGCGGATTGACGCAAATGCTTAACCACTACAACGCGGGTAATCTTATGGGATCTCAACAATCGTGAGATCCCATAGAAATCAATCAACTATGCACCTTCACGCAACTTATCTAAAATCGAACGATCTTCCAAAGTCGAAGTATCGCTAGTGATTTCTTGACCAGAAGCAAGCGATCGCAACAGTCTTCGCATAATCTTACCCGATCGCGTTTTTGGCAAAGCCTCCGCAAAGCGAATCTCACTCGGACGAGCGATCGCCCCAATTTCATTGACAACGTGCTTCTTCAGTTCCTTAGCTAGCTCATCACTAGGTTGGCGATCGCCTTCGAGAATTACAAAGGCAAAAACATCCTCACCCTTCAGATCATCAGGCTTACCGACCACCGCCGCTTCCGCTACCGCAGGATGGGAAACTAACGCCGACTCGATTTCCATTGTTCCCAAACGATGCCCTGCCACATTAATCACATCATCAACGCGACCCATCACCCAATAATAGCCATCGGCATCTTTCCTTGCGCCATCTCCTGCGAAATAGACATAATTGCCATCCTTCGGTGGAATATGCTCCCAATAGCTCTTGCGGAATCTTTCTGGATCGCCATAGACAGTCCGCATCATTCCCGGCCAAGGATGACGCACAATTAGATAGCCGCCCTCATTGTCATGAGCCGAATTACCTTCTAAATCGACAATGTCGGGAATAATCCCAGGGAAGGGAAGGGTTGCTGAACCTGGCTTGGTGGGAATCGCCCCTGGCAACGATGTAATCATAATTCCACCTGTTTCCGTCTGCCACCATGTATCGACAATCGGACAGCGCCCACCACCAATCACCCGTTGATACCACATCCATGATTCGGGATTAATCGGCTCTCCCACTGTTCCCAATAGTCTTAGGGAAGTCAGATCGCGACTATTGGGATGATGTTCACCCATTTTGATAAAGGAACGAATCGCGGTGGGAGCAGTGTAGAAAATAGTCACTTGATATTTTTCGATCACATCCCAAAAACAGCCAAGATTAGAAGCTCTGGGCGCTCCTTCATACATGAGTGTGGTCGCACCGTTGGAAAGCGGTCCATACACAATGTAGCTATGTCCCGTAATCCAGCCCACATCAGCCGTACACCAGTATATATCTGTATCTTTGAGATCAAAAATCCATTTGGCAGTGATATGGCTATAGAGGTTATAACCTGCGGTGGTATGCACGACTCCCTTTGGTTTGCCCGTACTGCCAGAAGTGTAGAGAACGAAGAGCATATCTTCGCTATCCATTGGTTCTGCTTCACACTTAGCCGAAACGCCTTGCTGCAAGTCATTCCACCAATGGTCGCGCCCTGCGCTCATGTGGATATTCTGTCCAGTGCGCTTGACTACTAGCACATCAGTAACGGAAGGAACGGCTCCATGATCTAATGCCTTATCCACTTGCTCTTTCAATGGTACGATCGCATCTTTGCGCCAACCGCCATCGGCTGTAATTACTAATTTTGCTTCGGAATCTACCAAGCGATCACGCAGAGCTTCGGCACTAAATCCGCCAAATACTACGCCATGTACCGCACCGATTCTGGCACAGGCAAGCATCGCGATCGCTGCTTCAGGAATCATTGGCATATAAATGCCAACGCGATCGCCTTTGGTGACTCCTAATTGTTTGAGAGCATTGGCAAACTGACAAACTTCGCGATGCAATTGGGAATAAGTGAGGGTGCGGGAATCACCATTTTCACCTTCCCAAATTAATGCTGCTTTGTTTTTGCGCCAAGTAGTCAAGTGGCGATCGAGACAGTTATAAGAAATGTTAATTTTGCCGCCATCAAACCATTTCACCGAAGGAGGTTGCCAATCGAGAGTGGTATGCCATTTCTCAAACCAATGCAATTCTTTCTCGGCAAGGTCTGCCCAAAATGCCGCAGGATCGGCTTTAGCGCGATCGTAAATTTGGTGATATTCCTCACGACTTTTAATATGGGCGGCTTGCGAGAACTCGGCTGATGGCTCAAACAAGCGCGTTTCTTGTAAAATCGATTCAATCGTAGGTTGGGACATGGTGGTTACAAAATCATAGAAATATTATAAAAACCAAGGATTATTAAGATTCTGTGTTTTTATGGGTTTTAATCGATTTTGCTATTTTACCTTGAGTTACAGCGCTTTGCGCTGACTTAAAACTCAGAGAAATTTGTGTGAGCGCCACTTCGCAACTCCTATCTATCATGCCTCGATGATCACCCGCACGTTACCACGTTTTTTGTTGACTCGACAGGCGGTAGTTTCTCCCGATCGCTCAAATTCTAGATCCAGTAATGTTTGTCCGATCCGTAAATTCTGAATCGATAGACTATTAATCGAATTTAATAAACAGGGATCGATGATGTGCAGTTGATTTTTGGTGGCATCAGGTACGAGATTGACCATCACTAAAATTAATTGGAAGATGCTTCCTGTAGCCCAAGCTTGAGGTGAACAGGCGACTGGATACTGCACGGGCAAACTAAAACCATCATGCTCATAGCCACACAACAATTCAGGTGGACGATGATAGGGCTGAGCAATGGTCATATCGATTAAGCCTTGAGCAATTCTCAATGATTGTTTGACGAGACTATGCGATCGCATTCCCAGCGCAATCAAACTATTATCATGGGGCCAAACGGAACCAATGTGATATCCCATCGGATTATAGGCGGTCGAGAGACTACTGAGGGTGCGAATGCCCCAACCATTAAACATATCAGGGGCATTTAAACGCGCCGCCACACTGAGGGCTTTTTCATGGTCAAAAATCCCCAAATTCAAACAATGTCCTGCATTAGAAGCAATACTATCAACTTGTTTTCCCATTCCATCCAGCGCTAAAGCACAATAGTCTAATTCAGGCATCCAAAAATCTAGATTGAATCGCAATTTTAAATCCCTTGCCTGCGATCGCCATAGTTCTGCCAAGTCAAATAAACGCCTCTTTTCTGCTAATTCACTCATACGGATCTTGGCGGCGTAGACATATCCTTGCACTTCGCATAAAGCGATCGCTCCTTCCGCAAGTTCACCTTTACCATTGACAATACAATTTTCCGAATCTTTCCAACCCTGATTGAGCAATCCTTTTTTCGATTGACGGTGGTAAACCAGATAGCCAGTTTCTAGACAGTTGTGATCGATCCAAGCCATTGCTGAAATCGCATTTGACCATAGCTTATCCAAGGTGGTTTGGTCGGCAGTCCAAGCATAATATTCAGCATAGAGCATCAGCCAGAGGGGAGTCGCATCCACGGTTCCGTAATAGGGAGTATGGGGGACTTCGTGACAACGCGCCATCTCACCAAGCCTAATTTCGTGGAGGATTTTCCCCTTTTGTTCATCGCGCCATTCATCATCGACTTTTCCTTGAAAATGTGCCAAAATCGAGAGGGTATCACGGGCGATTGTCGGATCTAAAACCAAGGTTTGGGAAGCGGCAATGATCGAATCTCGACCAAATAAGGTCGAAAACCAAGGTACTCCCGCCGAAAGGAAATTATTCTTTTCTGATGTTTGTCTGAGTAAATAAATGTCCTGTACTGCGCGATCGATCACATGATTCAGCGATTTATTATCGGTTTGAATCTTGGTAATTTGCTCTGTCCAAATTTTTTCTTCTAATAATTCCTCCTCTTTCGCTTGGGCAAAGGTGTTGGGAACGCTGACAATGGAGGTAGGACGATTATTCGTAAACAAATGAATGCGATACCCTATAGTTCTCGATTCGTGCGCCGCTAAATCTAAGCGCCAGATGGCGGTATATCCTTGAATTTCTTGAGGTTGAAAGGAATTAAATTGAATCCGAGATTCCATCAAAGCACCATCTAATCCTTCGTAGGCAAGGACTATTTCTTTGGATAATAATGCTTCCGAAGACTTCTGTTCCAGATTCGGGAGATAACGTAGAAAAGTTCCTCTCTTTTCACGTTTAGATCCACGCACTTCAAATAGATCGAGAAAATCAGCATCTAAACTGAGGCTAAGGGTAAAGCTAACTGGATGGGTATTGTAGTTAGTTACTTGAGTCTCTTCAAAGAATCCACCTTTAATTACAATTTCGCGATGGATGTCAATGGTTTCAGCTTTAATCTGAGTACCATCGGCATCTTTAATATCTGGATTTGAGCATAAAACTGTCATCGCAAATCCTTTCCTAGCCGTACTACTGAAAGCGATCGGCGATCGCCCCTCAATTTGTAACTCTAGCCGACTCAGAAATCTGGTATCTCGACAAAACAAACCCATGCTGTCCTCAATACCTCCCAAACGACAGCTAAGGTCAGCGATGTTTCCCAAGGTATCGGTAATCAAAAATAAATCATCATCCTTGAGGGTCAGGGTAGAAATAGGATGTTCGCCAACCACACAAGTCCAAGGTGCGATCGCTGTAGGATCGACAGGAATATAGGTTCTGCCATCGACTTCAATTGTGGATGGTTCAGTTAGGACTGGTGGAGTTAGGTCGGGCATTTTATTTTTGATATTGTTGATTGGGTATGCTGAAAATAACTATCTTAGTGATAGCGATCGAGAGATAATAGATAAGCAATACAAAGATTTACTGGCACAGTAATAACTAGATGTTTTTTGATAGTAAGAATTGATTGCATCAGGATTGATGGGAGCAATGTATTTTAAGTTCGCTCTCACATAGCATTCTCCTAAATCATCGAAAGTTAAAGGTCTAACGGGATAGGCTAATTCATCTCGCAATCCTTTTACCCGTAACCAAGGTGAACCATCACTATCAAAAGCGATCGCATCGGTGGCGGGATCTGGTAGATTTGGTTGACGTTTATTGCCTTGAAATACAGCAGTTAAAATTGCACCTCGAAGAATTCGCGATCTTAGTTGTCCATTGGGTGTGTAGCGACAATTTAATTCATAATCTCCTGATGTCATTGGCTGTACCACCAACCATTTCTCAATGCTGTAATACCCACGATTGCCTTGTTGAAATGCAGTACGAAAGTCCCCGTTGATATCAGGATTGGGGACTTCGGCGGCTTGGGCGATCGCTTTGCTTTCAAAAATAAATAGAGAAGTAATAATCGCGATCAATAGAATCGATGGTTTATCTAAATTTAATTTCATGTTTGCTCCCTATGATTGTTCCACTTTTAACTTTAATTTATTTTAATCTATCGTTTCTTAATTGATCCCATACCCTTCACAGATTCTGTAACTTGAGGAGAACCAACATATTCGATCGATCCCAGCCCTGAGACGGATGCATCTAACTGCTCACTCACATTAACCACGGCGCTGCCTACGCCTTTATTACGAACCTGAGCCTGTTTAGCTTTTAAGCCCTGACCATCAAAGCTGCCAACTCCAGTAAGTTCCAGATCTAATACATCAACATTTCCTGCGATCGCGATACTTCCCACACCATCAAGAGAAACTGATAATTGCTTACCTTGGATATCCTTGATTTCAATACTTCCCACACCTTTTGCGTTTAAGCTCTCCAAACTTTTGATCTCGACAACAAACTCAATAGGCTCAGTCGGATTGATGCTGGTATTTGCATTGCTAATATACAAAGTTTGGTTAGATACGCGGCTTTCTAAAGTGGGCAAAATATTATCCTCCGCAATAATCGTCAGAGATTCTTTACCTGTCTGTTGGATCTTGAGTTTACCCACAGATTTAAAAGAGATGGATGAAAATGGGGTTACTGCTCTAGATTCAGTCTTAAAGATTCCATCGCCTCTAATTCCAATTAGATTGAGAGAGCAGCCTGTAAATATTACTAAAGCCGTTAAGAATAAAGTTAAACGGTATATCAACTTATTTTTCATTGAATGACTCGGTTTATACTTTATAACTATTGTAAAAATCTAACTATGACAGGCGATCGCATGATTTCTTGATTGAGTTGATTGATTACCATACAAAATATAACGAACAATTCATTCTTGAGCCTTGAGACGACTCCTAGATTTCAAATAGACAAAATCAACCATCATCAGAAATGTAGGAGCAGCAAGCCATAACCAAAAACCAAGTAATAATTTAGTTAATAGAATTTGACTGTCGGGATTACTCCCGTTTGGTAAAGCAAACCAATAGGCGGATATTGTTCCTAGAAAACCGACGATAATTGCGGTAATGGTAGCAGCGATAGAGAACTGATATTTCTTCTTTACAAAAAATACACAGGAAAGCCAATAAAGTGGATTTGCTAACCAACCGATCGCAGGTATTTGAAGAAATAACAATCCAAGTATTCCCCAAGCGGTCACTTCTATTCCCTTCATATCAATAATGATTCCTGTGTGTAATGTTTTGAAATCAACGATCTCAAAGGCAAGGGATGGGAAAATCATTCCCATCGTATATAGCGATAAAGATACTCCTAATAGAAATAAACGGTGCTTGAAAAAAGGTGTTTTTTTCATGGAATGTAACCTATTAGATTCTTTTTAACTATGCTCATGATGCAAACTCATAGCTGATTTTAGTAATTTTGCCTTTAAAATAGAGCCGAATCCCTTCTGGATGTTCCCAGCCCACTTCACCTTCTAAGGGAATCCGCATTCCATTATGAATTGCATATTCTCTAAAATTACCGACCCAAGGCATAAACATCGATTTGTCGCCAACTACCCGATAACAACGGGCGGCGGCACGCATACTGGTAATTAATCCTTCGGCATCAAATTGAAACACGACTGAGGCAGTTGTTTTGCCATCGTTCAAAGTAGCACGGCTAGAATGCTGGTCGATCGCTTGCCAGATCACGCCCTGACTAGGGAGTAAGGCTGTCGGATACCAAACCGTTTCTGCAAGGAAACGTAATAACTCACCTTGGTTTAATTCGGTCGTATTGTACATCTTGGCAACCGAGAAAAGCCCAAGTATTGAGGCTTGTAGAGTACCTTCTCCTAGTCGGTATGTATCATGAACAAATACATTTATAAATGGAATCATCTGAATTTTGGCATCCCAATCAAAGCCTAGCTTTTGCGTAGTCACAAGTTGCGTAGCAGTGAACTTATGCCACTTAGCTTCTGTTTCATTCATATGAAACTGTCCATGCTGAGAGAGTTCTACCTTTGTGGCGATCGCTTGTCCATCCTGAAGCACAGCGTTAAAAAAACGTTGTACAGGCTCTGGTAAACCCGTAATCTCTTTTGGATCATAGGTTTTAGGCTGAATTGGTTGCTGTCCATTGGTTAATTTGACTCGTAATTTATCAGTCTCAGACCGCCAGCGATCGCTCGCGTACATCGTAACGATCACCAACAAAGCGACGATCAAGACGAGACCAATGACTATTGGTGGTAATTTCAACGAATAGCTCATAAACAGACCTAAGCTTATGCTAAAGCCAACTAGTATGAGGACTACAAATTGCCAAGTAATGGATATCATTTTTTCTTAATCACTATAGGTTTCGTTGTTCTCAATCTAGAATTTGATTTATCTATAGTTAGCAATGGTTTGCCATTCTTCGACAAAAGAGGGTGGCACAGATAAGCTAATAGCTTCGTCCCCAATAATTGGCAACGATAGTTTTAAGGGAATCTCGGCTTGTAATTGTGATAAAAGAGGCTGGAGATTATACTGTCCGACATTAGGCTGAGGCGCGAATGAATCTGCAAAAATATCATTAGAAGAGTCGCTAGCTGTGAGGATTTTCCCTAGTGAATTAGTCAGGGTAAGCGGTTGACTACGATCAATTTCGGCTACTTTAGGGAATCCCACCAAACGGAGAAAAAAGCTCGTTTGCCCATCATTTCTGATCCGTTCAAAGGCGATCGCTTGCCAGTTATTACCATGCTGATCTTTGAGAGTTTGTCGCGCTTGATAGACCATCTGCCCTGAAGCTTCTTTGAGTGCGCGAATGTTGGACACAGCGATCTTTTCTCCTGCTTCTTTCCAACCTGCGAAACTTAGGGGAAATCCGCGCACATTTTCATAACCCAATAGCTGTAATGTCATTACTCCCATTGCCGAACGATATCCAGTTGAGCAGTAAAGGATCACAGGGCGATCGCTTGGAATTTGATCTAGATTTTGAGCCAAAGTTCGGAGTGGAATGGAGATAGCGTTAGGTATATATCCAGATTGATACTCAGAAGGTTCTCTTACATCTACTAATATAGGCTGTGAATTATCTATGACACTCTTTAATTCTTCGATAGTAGCGATCGTGAAATAGCTATCAGGAATTGAAGTAAGAAAGCGATCTACACCTGATTGTAGATTCATGGATGCTGGTAAAGCTGCTGCAAAACTCTGGCTTTGATCTATGCCAGTAAAGAAACATAAAGCGATCGCACATCCAATCACTATTGTCTGGATTAACTTTTTAAACATTAGAGTTTCTCCTTGCAAAGTTTTAACTGTGACAGGCGATCGCTTGATTTCGTGCATGACTTGATTGAATACGATACAAAATATAACTGAATGGCAATGTGGCGTGATTTATTTTGGCGCGGCGGCTTTTCCTGTTTTTGTCAGATCATGCTAAACATGACCGTAGAGCTTCCGCGAATAATTCATGACACTAACGAATTTTTGATCGCAGCGATGGTTTGCCCTTCCTCGCTGACGATGACTAGTCCTGTCGGATTGAGTGATCGGTTCTAGTTCAGACAAGTGTTTTTTTTGCAAGTGGTTGACTCTGACAGAAAATCCCTACAAAATACTTAATAGACAAGTTTTGCTCTGCTTAAAAAGAACATTTCGAGAACATCGAGATTTCACAAAATTCAGCATAAAAACATATAAAAGTTAATGCAATCGTAGATTAATCAACAAGGACATGGCTAGGACAAGCGATCGCATACAACAAATCAACCATTACAAAACCCTGAGAATTGGCTATAACGCTGCTCCTGCTGAGGTCAAAAGCGCTTATCGAGGCATGGTTAAAGAATTTCACCCTGATTGCAATCATCACCTTGATAACCACGACGATATTGCGGCGATTAATCTCGCCTATGAGGTGCTGAGTAATCCCCAATCTCGCGCCCATTACGATCGCAGTCTGGGGATCAAACATGCGCCTAATGGTTCATCCAATAATTCGTCGAATGGCTCATCTCAGGGAATTAAGCGATCGCCCACTAGACGGGAAATCCATCTAAACGAGGATCAAAAGATTGATCGATGGTTCAAGCAAGTCTATGAACCGATTACGGAGATGCTCGAAGTGATTCTCGATAGTTTGGATGACCAAATCGAGGAACTGGCGGCTGATCCCTATGATGATGGACTCATGGAAGATTTTGAGGATTACATTGATGAATGTCGTGGCTCCTATGCCAAGGCGCAGATTTTCTTTAGAGCCTTACCTAACCCTGCTTCAGCCGCAGGGATTGCCAGCTACCTATATCACTGCCTGAATGCGATCAGTGATGGCATCGAAGAATTAAATTACTTTACGCGCAACTTTGACGATCGCCATTTACATACAGGACAAGAGCTATGGCGTAGGGCTGATGAAATGCGTTATTGCGCCCATGTCGCTATGCAAAATTTACAAACAGCTTAAACAAACGCCAAAGGCGGCGCTCTGTGCCGCGTTTCATATAGATTGTACGGGAAACCCTACCAGATTAGGTAGAGTCCCCCTGATGTGCTAATCGAGAAAAGTAGTTAATCTGGTAGGAGATTAAAGGATTAACACAAAAAGTTAAGCAAAAACTAGAACTCAGGAGTTGGAAGCCTTATGGCTAAAGTAGTTGGGATCGACTTAGGTACGACAAATTCAGTTGTCGCCGTCATGGAAGGGGGCAAGCCAACGGTGATTGCAAACGCCGAAGGCTTCCGTACCACACCATCAGTTGTTGCTTACGCCAAAAATGGCGATCGCCTTGTTGGGCAGATTGCTAAGCGTCAAGCAGTTATGAATACTGACAACACATTTTATTCAGTTAAACGTTTTATCGGCAGACGTTATGACGAAGTTAGCGGCGAATCGAAGCAAGTCGCTTACAAAGTAATGAAAGTTGGCGAAAACGTCAAAATTGACGCGCCCGCCACTGGCAAGCAATTTGCTCCCGAAGAAATTTCCGCGCAGGTGCTGCGTAAGTTAGTTGACGACGCTAGCAAATATTTAGGCGAAACTGTTACTCAAGCCGTTATCACTGTCCCTGCATATTTTAATGACTCGCAACGTCAAGCCACTAAAGATGCTGGCAAAATCGCGGGTGTAGAAGTTCTCCGCATTATCAACGAGCCTACGGCAGCAGCCCTAGCCTATGGTCTAGACAGCAAGACTAACGAAACTATTCTTGTATTTGACCTTGGTGGCGGTACATTTGACGTATCGATCCTTGAAGTTGGCGATGGTGTATTTGAAGTAATGTCCACCAGTGGCGATACTCATCTTGGTGGTGACGACTTCGATAAGAAGATCGTAGACTTCCTTGCTAACCAGTTCCAAGCCGCTGAAGGTATTGACCTTCGTAAGGACAAGCAAGCATTGCAACGTTTGACAGAAGCTGCTGAAAAAGCCAAGATTGAGCTTTCTAGCGTTACGCAAACGGAAATTAACCTTCCCTTCATCACGGCTACTCAAGATGGACCAAAACATCTTGACACAACCATGACTAGAGCCAAGTTTGAAGAACTCTGCTCTGACTTGATCGATCGCTGCCGTATTCCCGTCGAGCAAGCAGTTCGTGATGCCAAGATCGACAAATCGAAGATCGATGAAGTCGTGCTAGTTGGTGGTTCTACCCGTATTCCTGCGGTGCAAGAAGTTGTTAAGAAGATTCTTGGCAAAGATCCTAACCAAAGCGTTAACCCCGATGAAGTTGTGGCGATCGGTGCAGCCGTGCAAGCGGGTGTATTGGCAGGTGAAGTTAAAGATATTCTCTTGCTTGACGTTACGCCTCTCTCCCTCGGTGTCGAAACCTTGGGCGGTGTAATGACCAAGATTATTCCACGCAACACCACCGTTCCTACCAAGAAATCAGAAGTCTTCTCCACTGCTGTTGATGGACAAAGCAATGTAGAAATTCACGTCCTTCAAGGCGAACGTGAAATGGCTAACGACAACAAGAGTTTGGGAACCTTCCGTCTAGACGGAATTCCTCCTGCTCCTCGTGGCGTACCTCAAATTGAAGTTGTCTTTGATATTGATGCCAATGGTTTACTATCCGTAACCGCGAAAGACAAGGGAACTGGTAAAATCCAAACCCTCTCTATCTCTGGTGCTTCTACCTTGCCTAAGGATGAAGTTGAGCGCATGGTTAATGAAGCCGAGCGTAATTCTACTGCTGATAAAGAGAAGCGCGATCGCATTGAAGCGAAAAATCAAGCTGACTCTCTCGCTTATCAAGCTGAGAAGCAAATCAAGGATCTTGGCGACAAGGTTCCTGAAGCTGATAAGACTAAGATCGAAGGATTGGTTAAGACTCTCCGCGAATCAATTGCTAAAGACGATCATGAAGCGATCGCTGCTCAAACTGAAGAGTTGAAGCAAGCTTTGTACGCTCTTAGCTCCTCTGTCTATCAGCAAGGTGGCGCTGAGGCTCCTACAGGTGCTGCTCCTGAAGATGGAACTAAGGATGCTGCAAGCGGCGATGATGATGTAATCGATGCCGATTTCACTGAATCGAAGTAGTAGATTCCTCCGCAATGGTGTAGGGCAATTCATGAATTGCCCCTACACCATATAAAAAAGTTGGACGCTGTGCGTTCAACTTTTTTATGACAATTCTCCCATGATATAGGTTGCTTCGATCGCCCGATCATCTCCCATAATCATCGTGGCAAATAACTGATCAGATACTTCGGCAATCGTGAGAGGTTTGTTGCCATCTGGCAACTTATTTCTTAAAGCCATAATTGGTGTAGAGCGCATATCTAACACCACAAAATCAGCCTCTTTCCCAGTCTCAAAATTACCCAACTTATCATCCAGACATAGAGCGATCGCCCCACCTAATGTCGCCAAAAACAATGCTTGAAAAGCCGAAAGTTTTTGCGATCGCAACTGAGCAACTTGATAGGCAGCACTGGCGGTGCGGAGCATCGAAAAACTTGTACCTGCGCCCACATCCGTACCTAAACCGACCTTAATTGGGGTTTCTAAAGATTTTGCTTTCTCTAATTTAAACAGTCCACTTCCTAAAAATAAATTAGAAGTTGGGCAAAAAGCGATCGCTGAATTTGCTTCCGATAATCTGGCAAATTCTGACTCAGTAAGCTGCACCCCATGAGCAAAGATTGACCTTGCACCAACTAAACCAGCGCGATCGTAGACATCAAGATAACCATTACTTTCGGGAAAGCTTTCAGCGACAAATTCAACTTCTTTTACATTTTCCGAAAGATGTGTGTGCAGATATACATCAGGATATTCAGCTAACAGTTTACCTGCGTTACTTAACTGCTCATCTGTTGACGAAGCGGCAAAACGGGGTGTAACAGCATAGAGTAAGCGATCGCGCTTGTGCCATTTCTCAATTAACGCTTTAGTTTCTTGATAGGAAGATTCGGCGGTATCTTGAAGGAATTCGGGCGCATTCCGATTCATCATCACCTTGCCCGCAATCATGCGTAAATTGCGGCGTTGTGCTTCTTCAAAAAAAGCATCCGTTGATTGCGGAAAAACCGTTGTGAATACTAGCGCTGTACTCGTTCCATTTTTTAATAATTCATCTAAAAAGATAGAAGCTATTTCACGCGCATAATTGCGATCGCTAAACTTCCCTTCCACAGGAAATGTATAAGTACTCAGCCATTCCAATAGCTGCTCCCCATAGGAAGCAATCATTTCTGTCTGCGGGAAATGAATATGCGTATCGATAAATCCTGAAACAATCAAGCGATCGGGATAATGGGTAATGGGAATATCGGCATATTCACTTTGCAATTCGCCATAATCACCTAAAGCCTTAACCCGACCATCCTCAACGACTAATAATCCATCAGCAAAGTAGCGCATACAATCAGCTTCTGGGG